>JAENWH010000271.1 GCA_016650135.1 Peptostreptococcaceae bacterium | reverse complement strand
TCCTGTCATTTCTGATGATTATTTCATAGTTAGTTATTAAACTTCCATTCAAAAATAGAAGTGTGCCATATTCGTTCATGTCAACTTCATTGCCATTTGATAAAATAATTCCAGCATCATATGAATATGTTCCTGTTGGATTTCCTTTTTCTATACTCGAAGCATTTACAAAGCTGATATTTGTACAAAAAATTAATACTGCCATAATTAAACACAAAAAAGTTTTTTTCATAAATACTACCTCCAATTATTTTGTTTGTAATTTAAAAAGCAATAAATACCTAAATTCCACGTCAAATTAAAATTGCCTTCATTTACGGTTAACTGTATGAAGAATTTAGGAAATGTCTTCTACATTGTAACATTTTAATCACCACCTTGCCATAAATTAGATGAACATTTTCTATAAAGGCATTTTCTATAAACCTTGAATGAAATTTCTCCGGTAAGGACTTTATCCTGTTCATAATTCTTAGGGGTCTTTGTAATATTGTTCATATATTCAACCGGGGTAAATGTATCAAATCCCAGATTGGGGAACACTATATTCCTTCCGTAGAAGTCACCTCTGTGATTATGAATTGCATGTGTTGAGTAACCAGGATTTTTCAAATCATAAGCCATTGTTTCCGTAGTTTTATCCTTTAAAACCGATTTATAGGGATACTCACCGGGACCAAATAAACGTGTGTTCATACCCGACATAACCTCAAACTCAGTATTGGCTGTGCCTGCTCCAACAGACGGAACCGTTATATAACCGGAAGAACCGCTTTCTTGAAGCTTTCTGAAATTCGGTATCGGATCCCCAGAAAAAGTCACATCCTTCAATGTAGTAGGATCAAAAAAAGATTCGAGTTGCACCATAATTATATTTGAGGGTTTTGTGGTGGAATCGGTTATTTCTTCAATATTTGCATCAGCCACAAGTTCTCCGTTCAACTCGTTTGGATTAAAGATACCAAGAATCTCTTCTTTTGAATACCCATTCGGTTTAGAGATGCCGGTATTCAGCCATGTATTTGCAAAGCAGTATGGAACTCCAAAATCACGATAGGCATAATTCAGGTTTCCAAATGTTAAGGATACTCAGTTAGCATTGATAGCAGTTCCTGTTAAACCTGTAATTAAAAGCAATATCAGAAGCACACCGAAGACACTTTTTTTGTAATTAATTTTCTGCTTATATTTTGGTATAAAAATAAAGATAAGCACCAGTGACAACAGAAGTACAAATACCGCCGACACAACCAATACAATTTGGGTGTTTGACATATAGTTGGAAATGACTTTTAATCCATCATCAAATAACGATAAGTCGGTCATTGTGAAAGGCGTAGTTCTATATCCCAGAATTACTCCATTCGTAATGCCAATGGCGAGCCACATTAAACTTACGACCGCATAAACAAAAATCCGTCTTTTTACAAGGTAAACAATGGAAAAAGTCGCAAATATTATAAAGGTATTGTAAAGAAAGGTAAATGGCGAATGTACCATATATTCAAGACACAATATCAGTGATTGTCTTCCAAGAGACTCAATAATAATATTTAAGGTTAATGATAGCAAAGCACATAAAGCAATTGCATTATGGAAATATTTCTCATATGTATATTTCATTTTATTTATTCTCCAAATAATGTTATCTTTTTCGCTTTTAATTGCAAAAGATGTATTAGCATTTGTCACATGTAGTGCAGTTCACCCCAAATCAGCTTAGCTTCTCTTAGCGAATATCTTCCATCGGGATTCTTGTATTCTTGCAAATTATTGAAACTGACTTTTTGTAATTTCAATACTCGCTTAGTAGTATGGCGCCGTCTTCTCCGCTCATATTTATGACGAACCTTCTTTCTTTGCCGCTTTCATCCACAAAGCTTATGCCCCGCTGCGGGAGTGTGCCCGGAAAGCTCACCCATACCACGAGCGGTTTCTCCGGATTCAACTCATTCTGCGAGTATAACACTTCATCTTCGATATAGTTGACGCCGCCGTTGCTCTCGTCAAAGTTGATTCTCGAGAATTTGAAATCGCTTACCGGTGTGCTTACCATGATTAGTATCCTCTGGGAGTATTCATCTTGGATCTGAACAAATTCATCAAAAGAAGCATATTGATTTAAAAGTTCATCCGTCGTATAATCGGCGCTGACCGGGGCTTTAGTCTGCTCCAAATAGTCATAGTACAGTTCCATGGCTGTCGCCGTATATGCGTTTCCGTAGCGCTCCAGCATTTCTGGTGTGCCATAGTCAGCATTGATCACATCGGTGTTGGTAACGCAAACGCACTGCCAGATGGGGTTATCACCACTGTCATCGTAGTGAAGCAGCAAATAAGGTTGGCCTGTGCTGCTCCATTCCGTGAGCCAATCTTCACCATCAATGTCAACCGCGTTCATGCCTCCAACGAGAACAGCATCTACATTGCCGTCAAGGCGCAGACGGTATTCAAGCAAATACAGATTGACACCGGTATTAAGCCCTACCGTTCCGGTGTTCATTTGCGTAAGACCGGTGATCTTTGCCGCGGTGACGGAGCAGCCTGGGGCGAACTCCGACCAGCCCTCGTGGTAATTATCTATTTGCTGCACAACACAGTCCTTCGCATAGCCGATAACGGCATCCGGTACATCGCTCAAATCATCGACGGATACTTTAACTCCGCTTTGGGATATGGGCTCCGTCTTTTTTGCAGCCTCAAAATAGCTCAAAAATTCATTATAGATATCCGCGCCGTCGAGCAGGATGTGATTTGTTTCGTAATCCTCGCCGAGCCAGCATATACCTCCCTTAAAGATGGTGAAGTTCTCGCTTTCCCCGCTTTCGCTATTGCTGAAGGTAACGGAAATACTCCATATGTTGTCAAGTGTTTCCTCTGTGCCGTCAAACTCAAATTCTTGGTATACAGACCACAGATATTCCACCGTCTTGGTATTGGTGATGGGGTCGGGAGAAAAAGCGGAGCTTAGCGGCTGAACCATGCTGACCGTGTCCGGTAAAAAGTTCTCCTGCTCCTCTTTGGCTCCGGTAAAGGTGCAACCCACAGCCAACCCTGCAATTAAGAGAACGGCAATCAGTGTATAAATTGCCATTTTCGGTTTATTTACAATTAACATAACTCTCTCCTTTATGCTGGCACTCTCTTAAATCTTATGCCTGTACATGCGATCTTCGGTATTTTTAAAGATTTCATTTATATCTTGATTAATATCAGTTTTTGTTTCATATCCAAAAGAAACTGACATTTCTAGTCCATTGACTCTTTCCGTTTTTAAATTGCTTTGGATTTGTTCAATAAATTTCTCTGCATCATCGGCACTTGTCTTGGGAAGAATTACTATAACCTAAATTCCACGTGTGTTTTTTATTAGCTTCAAAGAATACTATTTCACGAAGAATTTGGACTTTTTCTTAAATATTTTAACATTTAAATCACCACCTTTCAATCATTTTTAACAAAAAACTGTTTTTAAATTAAGGCGCTGTGCAAGAACAGTGTTGAATTATGATGTTTTTAATGGGACCTTATAATTAAGGCCCCATTAATCTGTCTTTAATAAAAATAATGAACTAATATAATACATGATTACACCTAGCAAAATAGTTTTAACTAATTCGGGAAATAGCAAAATTAGGTTAAATTGAATTCGACCACAATATAAATATCGTTTTTATTTACAGGCTTAATATTATTACTTGTTTCTGTAGAATTATCTAAAGATGTAGTTTCTCTAAT
>JAENWH010000136.1 GCA_016650135.1 Peptostreptococcaceae bacterium | reverse complement strand
TACCAACTATTTTTATTCAAGGGTCCTTCTTCCAAATTATATAGCAGGCGAAATAAACATGGAGGATTTAAGCTTTGTGGACAAGTCTTTTATAGAAAACAAAAGACTCAAAATAGTTAGAGGAACGGTTATAAGCTTGGACACGCAATTAAAACGTGTGTTTGTAGATGAGTTTGGTAGCATTGAATATGATAATCTTATCATCACTTCAGGTGCATCTGCAATAAAACTAAAAAATGTAAAGGCGGATTTAGGGGGTATTTTTGATCTTAGAGATTTTGAGGATGCCGTGGCTATTAAGGATAAGGTAGAACAGTCTTCAAGTTGTATTCTAATTGGAGGTGGTCTAGTAGCCCTCAAGGCGGCAGCGGCAATAAAAAAATTAGTCAAAGATGTAACAATACTGGTAGAATCTGAAAGAGTTTTATCAAGAGTCATGGATAAACATTCATCAGAACTAGTAAAACAATTATTTGAAGAGAATGGTATAAAAATAGTTTTAAACGCAAAAATAGATAATATAGATGAAAATGCAGGAAATGTATCAGGTGTGAAATTAATGGATGGTCAGTACTTTTATGCTGATTTTGTAGTTGTAGGGAAGGGTGTAACACCTAATATTTCCATGACCTGTGACACTGATATAAGGGTGGATAATGGAATATTAGTAAATAATCAGATGAAAACGTCAGTAGACAGTATATACGCAGCAGGAGATGTTGCTCAATCCTCAAGTCTGCTAAGCGATGATTCAAATACTTTTACCCTGTGGCCTGACGCCATGTATCAAGGTAAGGTGGCGGCCTATAGTATTCTTGGAATAGACCGGGAATACACCGGCGGTCTTAGCATGAATTCGGTGGTTTTTTATGGTGTTCCTTTTATATCAGTTGGCCAAATACAGGATAATGAAATATCTGAGTGTGAGGTTAATATTAGAAATGATGCAATTAAAAAGATATACAGAAAAATCGTACTCAAAGAAGGCCATGTTGTAGGATTTGTATTTATTGGAGATATCAGTTATGCGGGAATGGTAAGCTGGGATATTAAGAGCAAAATAGAAGTTAAAGACCCTATAATGTATTTAACGAAGAAAGGGCTTGAAGATCTATATATTATGAAGAATAACGGATAAACATAAGGAGATGAGGAAAATGAGCAATAGTATACAGGATAAACTAAGAGAAGGCAAATGTGTAGTAGGTCCTTTTTTAAAACTACCAAGTCCTGCAATTGTTGAAATTATGGGACTTGCTGGTTTTGACTATGTGATAATTGATTGCGAGCATGGGCCATTGGACATACTAAAAGCAGAGGACATGGTTAGAGCTGCGAAGTTGACGGGAATGTCTGCAGTTATAAGGGTATCAGATAATGACCCTGTGATGATATCCAGGGCGTTGGACATAGGTGCTGATGCTGTACAGGTTCCACAAATAAGTAATAAGGATGATGCGCTTAGAGTCGTAAAAGCTGCCAAATTCTCACCTAATGGAGAGAGAGGAGTATGTAGATTCGTCAGAGCAGCGCAGTATACATCTATGGATAAAAATTCATATTTTAAGAGCGCAAACGAAAAAACGATGGTTATTATCCATATTGAGGGCGAAGAAGGAGTTAGAAATATAGAAGAAATATTGACTGTAGAGGGTATAGATGTTATTTTCTTAGGCCCTTATGACCTATCTCAATCATTAGGGGTGCCGGGACAAGTTAGTCATCCTAAAGTATTAGAAATGATGGAAAAAGTTATAAAGTCAGCAACTGCCAATGGAAAACTAGTGGGCACATTTGTAGACGATATTGATACTGGTAAAAAATGGATGGCTTTAGGCGTAAAATACATATCATACTCTGTTGATGTGGGGATTATTTTCGAGAAGTGTAAGGATATTGTGAAGAACATTAAATAAATATATGACTATTAGAAAGAAGGTTGATTATTCATGAGGAATTTTCTTAATGAAAGGGCGATGGAGTTACAGCAAGGTGCTATCAGAGCTATGTTTGATAGGGCAAGATTTTTCCCGGGAGCTATAAACATGGGAATTGGTGAGCCTGATTTTGATACGCCAAGTGAAATAATAGAAGAAGGTTGCATTGCACTAAGGTCTGGGAAAACCCATTATACTGCGAATGAAGGAATCATCGCGCTTAGATCAAAAATATCTAAATACCTTGGTGCATTTAATATTGATATTGATCCTGAAAATGAAATTATTGTTACCACTGGAGGTATGGGTGGACTGGCATTGGGTTTAATGGTTACTATTTCTCCTGGTGATGAGGTTTTGGTACAAGACCCACAGTGGCTAAACTATTTATCTCAGATTAAATATTTTGGAGGGGTAGCTGTACCTGTACCAACATATGAAGAAAATCAGTTTAGAATAACTGCAAAAGACATTAAGAAAAAAATTACTGATCGGACAAAGATAATTATACTGAATTTCCCAAATAATCCTACAGGGGCAGTCCTAGAGTATGATGACTTGAAGGAAATCGCTGAGTTGGTAATTGAGCATGACCTTTTAGTCATCTCCGATGAAGTTTACAGCACTCTTTTATACGATGGGACTCGTCATTATTCAATAGCATCATTACCAGGAATGAAGGAAAGAACTTTAGTTGTAAACAGTTTTTCCAAATCTTTTGCAATGACAGGGTGGAGAGTGGGATTCGCAACAGGAAACAGACAAATAATCGAAAAAATGACAAGATTACAAGAAAACCTAGTTGCATGTGTTAGTGAGGTATCACAGTATGCAGCTATAAAGGCATTAAGTCTTATGGATCGAGCGAATGAAATGACAGAAATCTATAAAGTAAGAAGAGACATTGTTATTGCTGGATTAAATGATATAAATGGAATTAGTTGTTATAAACCAAAAGGAGCCTTCTATGCGTTTCCGAACATTAAAAGCCTTGGTAAAGACTCTTTTTCAGTAGCGAATGAACTTTTGGAAAAGGCAGGAGTAATTACCATACCAGGATCAGCCTTTGGAAGCTGTGGAGAAGGGTATTTGAGATTATCTTATGCTAATAGCCAAGAGAATCTGAAGGAAGCAATGAAAAGAATAAAGTTATATATAGAAGGTAGCATTTAAATATCCACTTTTTATTTACTATAATAGTAGATTTGATTCCACAATATAACTAATTTAAAAGGAGGTTTATTAATGATTGAAAAATATAATACATTAAAGCGTATGCTTGATAATGGGGTAGTAGCGGTTGTGAGAGCTGAAAATGCTGAACAGGCAATCAAGATTGCGGAGGCTGTAAAGAATGGCGGTATTGAATCAATTGAAATAACATTAACGGTTCCAGGGGCAATAGATGTTATAAAAGAGCTAAAAAAAGCATATCCAAACAATGAAGTTATAATTGGTGCTGGTACAGTTTTGGATAGTGAGACAGCAAGAGTGGCATTGTTAGCTGGTGCTGAATATATAGTAAGCCCGAATTTAAACCTTGATGTAGTAAGGCTCTGCAATCGATATCAGAAAATCTGCATGCCTGGAGCCATGACGCTTAAAGAGATTATTGAAGCAATGGAAGCTGGTGCTGATGTGGTTAAATTATTCCCAGGGAATGTTTTTGGACCAAGTATGGTTAAAGCAATCAAAGGACCGATTCCTTATGCCAATATTATGCCAACAGGTGGCGTGACCATTAGCAATGTAGGTGACTGGATAAAAGCCGGATGTGTGGCAGTTGGAGTTGGAGGGGAATTGACAGCAGGAGCTAAGACGGGAGACTATGCATTGGTAACTCAAACTGCAAGGGCATTTGTTGAAGCAGTAAGAACAGCAAGAATCGAGTAATATTTTATTCTTGAAAGGAGATTAAATATGGCGGGAAAAATAATATGCTTTGGCGAAATAATGCTTAGATTAGCAACACCAAGATTTCAGAGGTTTGTTCAAACTACAACTTTTGAGGCTACATATGGAGGTGGAGAGGCAAATGTATGCGTATCTCTTGCTAATTTTGGACTGAATACAAGTTATGTAACGAAAGTCCCTAACAATCCATTGGGGCAGTCAGCCATCAATGAAATGAGAAGGTATGGTGTTGGCGTAGAAAATATAATAAAGGATGGGGATCGACTAGGAATATATTTCTTAGAGACAGGCGCTTCACAGCGACCTTCGAAAGTTATATATGATAGAAAACATTCATCAATATCAAAAGTAATGCCTGGTGAATTTAATTGGGATGAAATATTTAAAGATGCAAAGTGGTTTCATTTTAGCGGAATAACGCCAGCTCTTAGTGATTCTGCTGCTGAGGTAACTTTAGAAGCATGCCAAGCAGCAAAAGAAAGAAAAATAAAAATAAGTTGTGATTTAAATTATAGAAAAAACCTCTGGAGTACAGATAAAGCAAATAAAGTTATGAGTCAACTTATGAAGTATGTTGATGTAGCAATAGCAAACGAAGAAGATGCAGATAAAGTTTTTGGCATTAAGGCCGAGTCGACTGATATAACATTAGGAGAGTTAAGTGACGAAGGATATAAGCAAGTTGCTGTAAAACTAGTCGAAAATTTTGGCTTTGAAAAAGTTGCAATTACCTTAAGGGAAAGTAAATCCGCATCAGATAATGGGTGGTCGGCATTGCTTTATGATGGCAAGGAATTTTATAAATCCATTAAATATGATGTCCATATAGTAGACAGAGTGGGCGGAGGAGACTCTTTCGCGAGCGGTATCATTTATGGACTTCTTCAGGAAATGGATTGTCAACAAACCTTGGATTTTGCAGTAGCTTCTTCATGTTTAAAACACACTATTGAGGGTGATTTTAATATGGTTACTGTCGATGAAGTAAAAACACTTATGAATGGAGATGGATCAGGAAGAGTACAACGATGAAAATAAAAGAGGTAGAATTATGTTAATAAATCAAAATATTGTTGAAGCTGCAAAAAAACTTATAATCGACTGTATGGGAGCTAAAAAAGAGGAGTGTCTTCTCATTGTTGCTGATGAAAAAACATTTGATGTAGGGTATGCTTTTGCTGTTGCTGGTTGGGAAGAAGGATTCAATACTACATTTGTCCAAGCTCCAATTCAGACTAAAGGTGAACCACCTGCACCAGTTTCAGAGGCGATGTTATCAGCGGATGTAGAATTCCTTATAACATCAATGAGTTATTCGCACGTAAAGGCTCGCATAGCAGCTACAGAGAAAGGCGCAAGAATAGCCTCGATGCCGATGATGAATACCAATATAGCAGAAAACTACTTGAATACTGATTACACTTTCATTAAAAAGGTAACTGAAAAGCTTGCCGGTATGCTGACAATTGCTAAAGAAGTACACATTGTTACTCAAAAGGGTACGGATGTCACACTATCTATTGAAGGGCGAGACGGTCATGCGGATACTGGAATGCTTACAGAAGCGGGATCATCAGGGAATTTACCTGCCGGAGAAGCCTATTTGGCACCAATAGAAAATAAAGGTACAGGAATAATTGTTGTAGATGGGTGTATAGGATATTTGGGGGCAGTTAAGGATGAAGTGGTTATTACTATAGAAGATGGCAGGATAATTAAAATAGATGGAAAAGAAAGTGCAGCAGATCTAAAGTCATTCCTTGAGGACAAGGATGATGAAGCTTATGGCATAGCAGAATTTGGTATTGGAACAAACCCTTCTGCAAAGATAATTGGACACCCATTGGTTGATGAAAAAGTTTGGGGCACAATACATATAGCTTTTGGGATGAATGTATCAATGGGCGGTACTCGAGAATCGGATATACATTATGATTGCATCATTAATAACCCAACCGTTTGGGTTGATAATGTAATGATTTTAGAGAATGGGAAACATATATACTAAATTGTTTTTCTTTTGATTTG
>JAENWH010000093.1 GCA_016650135.1 Peptostreptococcaceae bacterium | reverse complement strand
GTTCTCTGACAATGAAAAGGAGCAGATATGCAGAGTACTTACAGCCGAATTATCAAGCATCCAAAAGCCATTCAAATTTCTAGCTGTTTCACGACCAGTCGATATTACACCGCTTATAAATGAATACACAGAGCTACTTTCGAAGACTAATGATCAGAAGCAGAAAGAGTTGCTTAGAAATGAGATTATGGTTGTAAGCAATTATGCTACGAGTGGTGAGGTTATTGAAAGGCAGTTTTATGTAATGTTATGGAATAAATATCGAGAAGGGATTGAACCTGATCTTTTAAAGGAATGTAGAGAGTTTATCCAAAAATTCGAAAGTGTCAACATGCGCTGTGATATAATCAAAGAGCAAGAAATTGTTAGATTATGCAATTTGATAAATAATCCAGCTTATGATTATTCTGACTACAATTCTTAACTTAAAGTACTTAAATATACAGATTGGAGACTTGTTATGAAAAAGATAGGACGAAATGAACCATGTCCATGTGGTAGTGGACGAAAATATAAGAAGTGTTGCCTAGATTCAACTGATAATCTGCAGTCTGAAATAATAGAAAGTCAGATAAAGGAATTAAATACTTTTGAGCAATTTCCTTTTATACAAGAGAAAGTGGATAGGCTTAAAGGAATTTTAGCAGATTATGTTTTCGAAGACTTAGTTAGAGCAATATTTTGTATAAATCTTTGTGTTGACAATAGATCGGCTTTAGAAAACACACTGGCACTTAATTTATATCTCCTGACTGAAAACAAATATGGCACTGAAAGAATTGATAGTTACGACAGCTTTCATAATCTTTTTAATAAGATCAAACAAGTGCTTCCAATAACACCTTATGATGATAGTACAATAGAAGATTTTGGAGAAGTAAAATTATATTATGAGAACAATGAGTTTGATGTAATATTGGGTACTGGGTATGAGCAATCTTACGGGACATATCAGTTCCTTGAAGTTGCAGTTGATAAGAACAACTCAAAAGAGGATTTACTTGATGTCCTTAAATATTCTTCAAATTTGATAGGATATTTTAAAGATATTAATTCAAAAAATAGTAATAGTTCAACAGGTGTTAGGTTTAAACTGCCTTCAAGAGAGTTATACTTAAGAGTTCAAGAATATTTTGAACAAGAGTTAATTCAGAATGATTTGAGAAAAATTTCAAAGATATTTAAGATTGAAAAAAGTGATGCGTCAAGACAACATTTTATAGAAAAAAATGAGACGATATATCCTTTATTTAATACGTCATTTTTACTAGATTTTTATTACGAACAAATTAAGAACAAAACATCTGAAGAAATACGTGATATTGTTGATTTCACAATAATGAGGATTTTGGCAGGGCTAGTAACGCTTGAAAATCCAAAAGAACCGTCTGTATTGTTTCCTGTATCATTGGTGGATCAGGAAAAATACATTTCGAAATTTCTATATACCTTTGTTTTACTAGGCCGCAATGAAGTCATTATTGGAATAAATCGTTCTAGATTTTCAGAGCATGAACTTAAAAGCGAAATCAAATTAATATATAAGCTTCACAATGAAGACAAACTTATCTTTGCTGAAGTTGTTAATAGAAACAAGAGTAAAGATACGATAGCGATAAAGGTAGAAAAAAGTCGAAAAATCAAATTAATTATTTACGATAACACTAGTGAACTCACTCAATCATCATTAATCCCGAAAGATAGGTATAGTAGTTACCTTCAATGTTTGGCTGTAGATATGGTATATCTGCTATTTTTTATGTCGGATGTAAATGAGTTGAGTCGATTTATTAACTATGTTGAGTTTGAAAAACCTGACAAATTGCTTACCTTTGGAGGAATATCAAATCTGTATCTGATGTGGAAAGAATCCAGCGAATTTATTGAGAAAGGCGCTGTGAATTATAATTTAATATGGCTAGAACATGGGTATGCTGATAATTTTGTTTGGGACTATTATAAAGACGAGTTGAAGAATTTCCGTTATAGAGAAGATGAGCACTTGTTTTCTTGTTTCTATGCCTGGAACATTAGGGCTATTGAAGACGGCTTTTATGAGTATGTCAATAAAATCAGTAGTTCTTTTGGTGGAAATGGTAAGAAATATGAAAATAACTGTTTTGTATTTTATGTTCACAATGTTGATTTTTTTGATAGACGAGAATATTCTGATGAGATAATGGGCCTAATATCATTGATTGATGATTTGAACTTAAGAAGTGCACGATTATACAACAGTTGGTTTGAATCAAATTCATTCTTTAATGAGATGACAGTTCAAATTATGCATATGCCCAAGTCTTATGCAATGAAAGTTGATCATTCAGGGTTTACTTCGGATCGAACTAGAAATTATGTATATAGCGATTTGTATCGAAATGGAAATGTTATTGTCATTAGATATTGTGTCGATGAAGAACGATTATACAATGATATTGAAAAAGCTGCAGATAGAAGCGTTGAAGCACGGTACTACCTTGAGTTATTAAAACCTCTTCAAAACATTGTAAAAAAAGAGTATGAAGAATTAGTTGACGTGGTGGAGTCAACGATACATCTACCAAAAGGTGTAGGAACTTTCGCTGTAACACTTGAGTATTTGTGGTCTGGTAATGGTATTGGCTATCACATTGAAGAAAAGGCATATCATTTAGTAAGAAAGAAAATTGCCGATTTGTGTAAGAAATCAGGTGTTTCTGAAGGCGAATATGAAGGCGTTGAAGCTAATAAAATAATTAGGAAAATGCAATCAGCTTTGATATTTTATTTTGAAACAAAAATTTCAAAATTTGATCGATTTGAACTTCATAAAAGCTTGTTAAGCGTATATTCAAAAGTTATTCATAATATTGATATTCATAGGAAAAGATATTCCAGTTTTAAAGATATTGACGAGAATGAACTCTTAAAATTTAAGCAAAGGACAATTAAGCTGAGAGAAGAAGAAAGACATCACCAAAGATCAGTTAGCTATGCAATCGAAACAAATATAAATATTGAAAATTCACGTGGGAACAAAGCGCCTGACCAAAAGGATATTGAATATATTATTGCTTACTCCAATTGGTTAGTTGTTTTACTAGACACCGCTGATATTTGTCATAAAAGTAGTCAGGATCAACATATTCATATTAATTCAGATTATGTTGTTGATATTATTGAATCAGAAGAGATGCTGGAGAAATTTCGTGGCATACATGATAGATTATATGATAATACTGACTATGGAATAAAAAATGATGATGTTGATAAAGAACATTTGGATGCTGTAATAAAAGCATTTAAACTAGATACTGGAATAGACTTACCTTTAATTCTGTCGATGTTAGAGTATTTGCAGTTATTGCATGACAATAAAGTTGCAATTGAGTTAAGTCCAAATGTTTATGTTGCAAACCAGAAGAGTATAATTGAAGGATTTCTTAGTGTCTGTGAGGTTGATGTGGATAAGGATGAAATATCAGTAATTATTGATTACTTAGTCATAGATTCGGTGAAATTAAAAGAAAGGAAAGATATCATCCTAGATTACTTACCTATCAATGAAAGAGTAGAACGTGATAATAGATTTGACGTAAAACCATTAGTGAAATTTGGTGACGATTTAGTATTCTCACCTGTAGTTATGTATGAACTGAACAACAAATGGAAATCAGGAATTTTAAATTTTTATCTTCCTTATGAAATCGGACTAGGAAATACTACAACAGCAATTGCAGTATGGAAAAAGCGATATGAGAATTTGATAACAGATGATTTGAAAAGAATCTTTGAGAGTCTTGGTTATAAATGTTTATGGCCAAATGCATGGCTACATAAACTTGATAAAGAAGGAAATCATCCTGAAGAGTTAGGTGATTATGACATGTTAGCTTTTGATTCTAAAAGTAATGTTTTATGGGTCATTGAATGCAAAGTTCTTAGTAAAGTAGGCTCAATTCACGAGGTATTGATGGAGCAGAAGAATTTCTTTAGTAAATATGATCGTAAGTTTCAAAGAAGAATTGATTATATTAAAGAACATGGTGTTCGCTTTCTGAAATCTCAAGGGATTAAAAATGTTTCTGATTTAAACATTGAGTCAATTATGATAACAAATAAGGTATTTTTTTCAAGGTACAAAAAAATAGAATTTGAAATTATGACATTCCATGAATTTAAACAGAGACTATCAATACAATATGAATAAGATTATTGTTTTAGCCACAGCTTCCGTTGTGGTTATTTTTTTACCCCAAAAGGAGGAAGCACATTGAAAAAAAATATAAATCAACAACAAAACATCAACAACGCCCTATTAAACATCATCACCCCAATAGGCCTAGAACTAAAACGAAACAGCCTAATCATCGGTGAAAACACAGGCAGAGTTTACGGAATAATAAAATACCCGCAAAAAGTTGACTACGGTTGGCTTGCCAAAATCACCAATATTCCAGGAACGGTAGTAGGCATAACCTTCATCCCAATCGACAACGGTGAATTCATATCTGGTTTATCAAGAAGTGTTATTCAACACAGAAGTGCAGCAGAAACTGCAAAAGATCCACTAGCGCAACAAAGAGCTGAACGTGCTGCTATTGATGGAGAAAAGATTATGCTTCAAGTGGACCAGTTAGGTGAAACCGTTGGAACGATGATTATTTCCATAATGGCATTAGCAAGAGAAGATTCTGCTTTCAACAAGATTTGTAGAAAAACAGAAAGTACAATCGCAATGAGCAAATGTAAATCAAGGATTATGGCAAATCTACAAGAACAAGCTTTTAAAAGCGTATCTCCATACCATACCATCGACGATTCTATCAGTGAAGTCCTAAAACGGATTATTCCAATGAGTAGCTTTGTCGGGGGTTTTCCATTCTCATCAAGTGGTTATAATGATGGAACAGGTTACTACTTTGGGCGTGATAATGCTGGAGGATTAGTTATCTTAGATCCTTGGAAAAGAGGCAATGACAGAACAAATTCTAATTTTACGATTATGGGTGTAGCTGGAGTTGGTAAAAGCGCCACGATTAAACACATAGCGCTTTCAGAGTATATGAAAGGAACCAAGATTATCTTTATTGATCCTGAACGCGAGATGCGAGATTTATGCTTAGCCCTTGATGGGGATTGGATTAATGCAGGTGGAGGTAGTAACGGTAAAATAAATCCACTTCAAATAAGACCAACGCCGGTTGATGATGACGACAAGTATTATCAAGACGAAGGTAATGGCATGGGTGATATGGCAATCTATATCAAGAACCTTGATATTTTCTTTAGCCTTTACTTACCGTCGTTATCAGATAAACAGAAAGCGATCTTAAAGAATACAGTCATTGAGTTATACAATAACTTTGGCATAACATGGGATACAGACATTAATCAATTGACTAATGATGACTTCCCGATATTTTCAGATCTTTACGAATTGCTTAAACAAAAGGCTCTAAAAAAAGAAGACACACTTAAGATATCAGAAATCAATGAATATGAAGAACTAGCGTTGCTATTACAAGATATTGCTCTTGGTAGTGACGCTTTTTTATGGAATGGAAAGAGTTCTATTAAAACGAATACAAGATGTATCTGCTTAGATACCCATGATTTGCAGAATACCAGTGACAATATTAAAAGGACTCAATACTTCAATGTACTTACATGGTGTTGGCAACAAATGAGTGCAGACCGAAACGAACCAGTTTTATTGATCTGCGATGAAGCATATTTGATGATTGATCCTAATGTGCCGCAGTCATTAGTATTTCTTAGAAACGTTGAAAAAAGAGCTAGAAAATATGAAGCGGGAGTAGCAATCATATCCCATTCAGTTGTTGACTTTTTAGATCCCAAAATAAAGATGTACGGACAAGCACTTTTGGACATTCCATGTTACAAGATTCTTATGGGTTGCGATGGGATGAACTTAATTGAAACTAAAAAATTATACAATCTAACAGATGCTGAAGAACAGCTATTAGCACAAAAGAAAAGAGGTCATGCCCTTGTAATGATTGGGTCAAAAAGACTACACGTTAATTTTGAAATACCGGAATACAAGTTCAAATTTATGGGGAAAGCAGGCGGAAGATAAGAGGGTGATGTTTTGAAAAAGAAACTGTTGATTGAATTATTTATATATGTGGTACTTGTGGTGATCGGAATAGTTTTATTGTTCACATATGAGCCAAGGAAAGTCGAAATCATCATACCGCAAGACTTTCAAATAGAACAGGAAGGAGGTGTAAACGATGCTACTTTACCTTTCGAGCAATGAAAACATGGACATCTTCGATTTCTTGTTCGATGAACATGGCATGATTATCAAGAAGTTATCAGGAACCTTTTCACTAAAACAATTTGTGATTTACGATATGCGAAGCTTAAACCATTATAGTTATGTAGCCATAGATATTAAAGCGCTAAAGGATACTGAAAGTGACATCATGGAGGCTGTTATTGCTTTTAACAAGATGTTCTCATCAAGAGTGATATTCTATATTGAAGACGTGATAAACAATCAACAGCTGATTGTGAAGCTGATTGAAGAAGGTATTTATAACATTGTTACTGCCGAAGAAGTTAAAGCTCTTAAAAACGAAATTCTAAAATCCACAAGTGATTTAGGTATGAGTAAACGCGAGATTCAGACTAAAATAATGCAAAATGGAAGTGCAATTGGATACTCGGAACCTGAATATTCATTTGTAAATAAAAATACTAAAATTGCGGTAACAGGAGTATCACATAAAGTAGGGACAACAACCATGGCAATCAACTTAGCAAATTATCTAGCAAGTGTTGGTGCCACTGTATGTTATGTAGAAGCAAATGATTATGGACACCTTATGCAGTTGCCTACGATGTATGAACGCATGACTATTAATGAAGATTCATTAACCTATAACGATGTGAAATACCTAACACTGAATGCCGAGTGTCATGATGACTTTGATTTCATTGTGTATGACATGGGTGTTGTTGATACAAAAATTATTAATGCCATTAGGACAAAATGTGAGTTAGCTGTGCTTTGCGCTACTGCTAAACCTTATGAAATTGAAGCATATGAAAGAACTATACAGTTATTTGATTCAGATACAATAAACACAATTCTTTCTTTCGTACCAGAACCAGCAAAAGTAAAACTTCAAAGCAAATATGGTCAGGTGTATTTTTC
>JAENWH010000446.1 GCA_016650135.1 Peptostreptococcaceae bacterium | reverse complement strand
CATTCCGTTTTAAAGACCAACAATTTATACAGTAATATACTGGAACAGTAATTCTCTTGTGAATTGAATGACTGCAAAAGTTTACAAAGAATAATAGAATATAGAAAGGAGAGCTAATCTCATGATGGATAAAAGAAGAGGCGGCGGTGGCATGAGAAGAAAAAAAGTATGCCAGTTCTGTGCTGATAAAACTGAAATAATAGATTACAAGGATGTAGAAAAGCTGAAGAAGTACATTACCGAAAGAGGTAAGATTCTTCCTAAAAGAATAACTGGAACTTGTGCTACTCATCAAAGAGCTGTTACAACAGCTATAAAGAGAGCAAGAATAGTTGCATTACTACCTTATACAACCGATTAGTCAAAAAATACAGCAGGTGTTGAACAACAGCACCTGTTTTTTTATACCTTTATTAAATAGTCCAAATGATGTATAATTGTAATGAAAAATGGAATTTAAGGAGGAAATTATATGTACTATATTCTTTCAATCAATCCAGGGTCGACATCAACAAAAGTTGCGCTTTATGAAGATGGAAAAAAACTGTTTACAGAAAACATCGAGCATACAAGGGAAGAACTTGCCGGTTTTGAAAAAATTCCAGACCAACTTGAATTTAGAAAGGTTCTCGTCATAAAAACGGTAATGGATAAGGGTTACAAGCTTGAGGATTTATCAGCCATCGTAGGAAGAGGAGGACTTGTTCCCAATTTAAAAACGGGCGGCTATCTGGTAAATAAAAAAATGGAAGAGGTTCTTAAAAGTGATTATATATCCGCTCACGCATCAAATCTAGGGGGGTTAATTGCAAAAGCTATTGCGGGTCCTCTTAATATACCCGCATATATATATGATGCCGTAACATCAGGAGAATTAAGTGAAGTGGCAAAAATCACAGGAATGCCAGATGTCACAAGGCAAAGCAGGTGCCATGTGTTGAACAGCCGAGCCATGGCAAGGAAATGTGCCGAAATGCAAGGGAAAAAATATGAAGAGATGAATTTTATTGTTTCCCATCTGGGAGGAGGAGTTTCGGCTAGTGCCCACCGAAATGGACATATCATCGATTCTGTTGCAGACGATGACGGCCAGTTTTCGCCAGAAAGATCGGGGAGCGTACCTCTATTGGATGTTATAGAGCTTTGTTATTCTGGAAAGCACACAAAAGAAGAAATGAAGCAGTTTGTCAGAGGCAAGGGCGGCATGTATGCACACCTTGGAACGAGTGACTGCCGGGTGATAGAACAAAGAATCAAGGATGGAGATCAGAGAGCAAAGCTTGTATTTGAAGCACAGGCTTACCAGATTGCCAAAGGAATTGGGCTTCTTTCAATTACGTTGCTTGGAGAAGTGGATAACATAATATTGACTGGAGGGGTTGCAAATTCAACCCTCCTGACATCTATGATTGAAAAATATGTGAAATTTATTGCACCAGTTGTGGTACTCCCGGGAGAAAACGAAATGGAGTCTCTTGCAAATGCAGGGTTAAGACTATTAAAAGGAGAAGAGACCGCCAAAGAATACTAGGAGAAAAAGATGTACTTACCAATAATAATGTTTTTATCATTTCTATTACCCCTTATTATAGTTTTAGCAGGCATTAAAAAAAACAATCTGCCCTATGCTGTGATACTGCAAAGTTCTTTAGTTTTGGGGTTTTTACTTGTAATGTTGTTTGCTTTTGCCTGGGCAACGGGAGAACCCTTAGGTGTATTGATTTTAAAAGAAATTGATCTGACTGTAAAAACGATTGTCGAAACGCCAAATCTGCTGAAAATCGCGGGACTTGAAGGAGTTAGCAAGGCGGAAGCCGCAAACCTTCTTTCTGAGGCATATGCAGTGGCAATAAACATGATTCCATCTACAATGATTTGCTGGGGATTGATATTTTCTTATTTTGACTACAAGTTGATTTCAAAGAGCATGAGCAAAAGAGGCAAAACAGTTTTGATGCTCCCTGATTTTACCGAATTTTCATTACCAAGAAGAGCTGTTTACGGGTGCCTTTTGATATATGTACTTTCCTGGATGGTCGTCGGTCTGAAGATTGTATCGGAAGATGCCATGCTTTTAAATGTACAGGCTATCATCGAGTTTGTCCTTGCGGTACAAGGCTTTGCGGTTGTGAT
>JAENWH010000459.1 GCA_016650135.1 Peptostreptococcaceae bacterium | reverse complement strand
TTTTCTACAGCACTTATTGCTACCACCCCTTCTCGTTATTCAACCATAAGTAATAGTAATATTTCAATGTTGCTATTTTTATTAATACTATTTGTAACCTTGTACTGATGTTCCTTATAAAATTTCCTGATTTCTCCATACTTCCGCATTATATTTTCTATCTCCGTTTCATTTGGATTAGTACTATTATTTAAACTTATAGCAATATACTTTGATTTGGTTGCACTGAATTCTATTAGCTTATTCAGGTTCTTTATAAAGGTAAGTTTATTGGTATAATCAGCATGCTCTTTTCTTTGAACAAATATTTTATCAAAATCCCCATAAAAGCTTTCGTATTTGTTCATTGTTGATGGATATGGTGGGTCCATATATATTAAATCCACTTTATCATGTAAATTATCAATCATTTCTAAAGCGTCTAAATTATATGCTTTGTTCTCGCAAGAGTTGTCAAATATAGCATTATTATAATCATTTAAATTGTTTTTTATATGATCCTCAAAAGAAAGATTATGATATGCTCTACGTCTTTTATATTTTTCATAACTATATTCTTCATCACGCAATTTTTTTATTTGTTCCCAAGGGACATTCATCCTTGAATATGGTAGCTTTCTTATCATAGCTCTTCTAAGCAATGATAAAAAGATATTTTTTTCAGAACCGTCTAATTCATTTGCAATTAAAACAAGTTTAGAAAGTTCTTTTACCTCATAATCAAAAAATAGTTTATTTTTCAGAAACTCTAATTCTAAAAATTTTCCATTAATTTTTTCTTCGCTTATTCTCATATTAAGCACATCTTCATTTAACTTTATGCTGCTGTTTTCTATGATTGCTTTACCAAGAACAAAGTTTGAAAACAAAATATCGTTCGTAATTGTTCTAAAACCTCTTTTCTTTAATTCATATGAAACTGAAGCTCCGCCCGAAAATATATCTAATATCGTGCCAGAAGTGATTGGGAAACTATCAATTATCCATTTAGATATTGAACTCTTATTCCCTATATAATTGACTTTTGGATATTTCGACATTATTGAGAGTCTCCTTTACCTGTTTTGCAATTTTGTAAGCCAGCCTTGGTGGCACGGCGTTTCCAATCTGTTGCTGTATTTGAATAGATGTGCCTTCAAAAATAAAATCGTCTGGAAAAGACTGAATTCTAGCTAGTTCTCTTGCAGTTAATGCTCTATTTTGCATATAATGAAAAATTTTCCTCATATCTCCAGTTATACAAACTGATGGTTTTTGGCTATTATATCTAATATACTTCCTTATATCTCCAGATTTAGGCCTAAGTTCTTCAGGTATATCCTCTCTATTACCTCCGTCTCTAATGTAACTCATCTTCTTTAACATTTGCTCGCTATGTCTCATGGCATTGTGATTAGCTATTTCACTTGTCCCACCATTTTCTAAAAATGGCAAATTATCAATTACATCCTTAACAGTTTTTATTCCATCCGATTTAGGAGGATACTCAAATTTAAGGTTCAAATCATTTCTACAACCTACTATTACGATTCTTCTGCGTTCTTGAGCAATACCATAATTGACACTATTTAGTACTTCTGCTCCAACAACATATCCGCAATTTTCGAAAGCTTCAATTATTTTTCCCAGGGTTTTTCCTCTATCATGTGTTGCTATTGCTGAAACGTTTTCCATAATAAACATCTTTGGCTTAATATGTCCTACAAATCTGACAAATTCTAAAAATAAGTAGTTTCTCTCATCATCTATAAAACTTCTCCCAATATTGCCCGCTTTAGAAAATCCTTGGCAAGGTGGACCTCCAATAATAATATCAACCAGCTTACCTTCAACTAAACTATCAATTTTATTATTTGTGATGTCTTTAATATCACAAACTAGCAGATTGTGTATAGGGAAATTACGTTTATAAGTACTTGCTATTCCCTTGTCATATTCAACTGAAAAAACATTTTCAAATCCCGCTTTATCAAATCCTAGAGAAAACCCTCCAGATCCACAGAACAAATCTATGTAATTATATGGCATTTTATTACC
>JAENWH010000359.1 GCA_016650135.1 Peptostreptococcaceae bacterium | reverse complement strand
TAGAGCCCTGCATCGGTATAATTTGGTATATTCCCAATTCGCCATAAAGACACGCCTTTAATTCCAAAAAGGTGGGCAAGTTGTATTTTATCGCTTACACTGCGTGAATCTTCATACCATAAAAAGATGTCCGTACCATCTTCCGTAGTATAGGTTATATACGGGTTGCGGTAGACTTCGGAATATCCCATCAAGGCACCTCCCTTTAGTCTGGCATAAATAGTTGATGGTAAAGGACTTAAAGATGCAGTGTCAGTTAATTTCGAATCTTTAAGCTTCCAAGCTACGCTATCAAAGCTTATGCCAAGGTCGATTTTCGAGGTATTCTCAACCCCCGTATTTTTATCCGTAATAGCCTTCAAGGAATAATATACACTTGGAAAAGGAGTAACTGCAGTGTTTTTATACTGCGTTGAACCTAACAGGTTTTCAGGCATTGTGGTTGCATTATAATCATATGCCATTAGTATTACTCTATCAGCAAGTTGCCCTATTAAACGGTAATCGTAGGCATCAAAATAAATTCCATCCGCAGTAGCGGGTGCAACTGTGACATAAAGAGTTTTCCCCAATGGTTTTAAAGCCGCCGAGAGTTCTGTCAAAAAAGAGTTAAATCCACTCTTGAGATCACTGCCCTTCATCCCTTCAAAATCAATCGTAACACCACTGTATGGATTATAGCCTATCGTGTTGTAATTAACCGTTAGTTCCTGGATGATAGCATTAACTGCCTGGGTTCTCTTTGTACTATCAAGCAAAATGGCCGAACATATATTAGTTGAGTTGCCGTTTGCCATGGTAACCATCGTTGAAGTGTCCATATATACATTCAAATTTGTATTGACTGAATTATCCTTAAAATATGAGGTTATTGTTTCATAAGATTGTGGTATAACCCATTCGTTGTTATCCACCGATGTTGTGTTTAAATATGGCCCCTTTTCAGAATCAAAGCTCATACGGCTCCAACCCAGAGACACAGCATCCATATCTTTTGCGAGTTCTTTCTGAGAATAGGAAGAGAATGCATAAAACCCATGGATCCAGTCTGTCTTTGAGTTGTATTTTTCGTAGATACGTACCAGCATAGTTGCGGCTTCTTCACGCTTTGCAGTCATCTTTGGTGCAAATGTGGTTGCGCTGATACCTTCAGTCATACCAATATCGCTTGCGATTGTTATATATCCAGTGTTGTCCGATACATCTGTAAATGGTTGCCCATAAGAGGACACCGATTGTGCAAGCGTTTTATAACCCAAAGCTCGGACTAACATTACGGCCATTTCTTCCCGGGTTATCGGATTGGCAGGGCTAAATGTTTGTGTTTTATCAATCACATCGTGGTTCAGCGCTGTTTCTATGTATGAATAAAACCATTGATCGTTTTTCACATCAGGAAATGAAGAAGTGCCGGGGGTAATAAGCTCCCATCCAAACATTCTGTCTAAGGCAGTAATAAATTCCGCCTTGGTAATAGTCCTCCCGAATCCAAAAGTCCCATCGCCCATGCCCAGCATAAGGTCATAATCCGCTGCCGCATTCACTGTGCTTACAGACCAGTTGCTATCAGGAATATCGGTATAATGATTCGATGCGGCCATTGCGGTATTTGGAGTCAATGCAATAAGCATAAACAGTAACATAAAAATACTAATAATTTTCTTTTTCATTTGGTTTCCCCTTTCTTTGGATGTAACGTCTATGGAATTATATCATATTAGAGATTTAATATCATTAACTTCTGGTGTTCTAATAACATTACTGATGTGTATGATCGGCAAAGCACGTAATAACCAAAACGATCGGCAAGCGAAACGTACTCGGATTATCCCTCTTTGCGCATGGACTTTCGTATGTTTTGCAAAACATTTGGAAACATACTATTACCTAAATTCCACGTCAAATTAAAATTGTCTTCATTGCATTATCAATATGTAAGATATTTTCTGACAAGGAATAAAGATATTATTTTTGAACAAATCTAAACTGGTTGGCTCAGCAGTTATATGGGGAATCAAGTGAATTGTACTGTAGTGCAAATGGATATTATAAGGTAGTGGAAAAATTCTACGAATTAAGGTCACAGCCTCTGAGACTTGCCTATCCTGGCAAGTTTTTGCTGTTGTTGCAATCGGACAGATATGGAAGATGTATTGAACAAATATAAGGTGGGAGAAATTTATGACCCCAACGATAATAATGACGAGATGTTTTTTTTATAGGAACCTGTCTTCACTGGATAATGGATTGTCTTGATCGTATTGAAAATGATATTAAATATGAAGAAAAAGAAGTTAAGTTAGTAAGTGCTTTTCGCGGAGCTAATAATTTACTTAAACACAATAAAAGTATAATTCACTTACATACGGTTGAAGGCGGTATGACTTTTCCAATAGTATTTCCATTAGATATACCTTTAAAGCATCATACATGGCAGAGAGTAAACGAAAGCGAAATAGGATCAAAATATCTTAGTCAAACGAAAAATTATAATGAGCTTCTTTGCGATAAAGACATTGAACAGACAATGAAAGAAGCAATTAAAATAATAGATAAATATTTAATATAATTATAATGGAGAATCAGCATAGCGGTGGTTGTCAAGGTAGTTGTCATAAAAGCCATAAATTTTTATGATACTTTATCTTCCTCGGTAGTTTCTGCTTTTTCAATTTTTTCAGGGTTTAAATATACTTTGTCTGCAATACTCCAGTCTCTCGTATCTCTTGACC
>JAENWH010000103.1 GCA_016650135.1 Peptostreptococcaceae bacterium | reverse complement strand
GTGCGCTGTCAATGGCGGAATGTATTGGGATTCTTATAATACTATTAATAATATTGGCGAATTCATTCCTATAGACATTACAATTGCGGGTTGCATGCCAAGGCCTGAAGCAATTCTGGACTGTATGTTAAAATTGATGGATATGATTCAGTCCGGAGATGCTAAAGCATATAAAAAATATAAGGAAAATTATTCTTATTATAAAGCGAACCAAGATAAAATATTTATGAAACGCGAACCCGTGCTTGAAAGCGCGTCACTTCGTTATGTTCATGAAAAAAATGAAGGGAGCGAGGAATAATGAAAATAATTACAGCAGATACTTTATTACAAGACCTCGCCCTAAGAGGCTTAAACGGAGAGAAAATAAGTGATCAGCAAATAAAGGTTTTTGCTTCAAAAGATAATTTCATTAATCATCTGAATTACTTGCAATCTATTGGATTTGAGCATCTTGCCAATATAAACGGAGTGGATTACATTGATGAAAATGAATTTGAAGTAGTCTATCATATATATTCTTACAATCATAAAATTCATATTATTTTCAAGGTCAGAATTCCCAGAGAAAAACCTGTAATTTTGACTGTTGTGGGTCTTTGGGAACAAGCTCAATTCTATGAACAGGAAGTTCATGAATTCTATGGCATCTATTTTGAGGGAAACAAAGATTTATCACCATTGTTCCTTGAAAACTGGAATGATCTTCCGCCACTAAGAAAAGATTTCAACACTGAAGAATTTTCCGAATTACTCTTTGGCTCAAAGAGAAACGGGGGTGCAAAATAATGAATTTCAACTCGTATAGTCTGACTAAAATGGCTGAAGATGACAAAGACACAACGTATGATTTGTTTTTTGGGCCTAATCATCCAGGTATGCATGGTAACTTCGGATATGTTCTTGATATGGTGGGAACTGAAATCCTCAGTGTTCGCCCTAATGCCGGGCAATTGCATCGTGGCTTTGAAAAATTAATGGAACAAAGAGGATGGCTGCAGAATGTGACATTAGTTCCAAGAATATGTGTTATGGATCCAGACCCCAATGAAGTAGCTTACTGTATGGCAATTGAGAGAATTTTGGGGGTGGAAATTCCGGAAAGAGCAAAATATTTAAGAACCATCACTTTGGAAATGAGTCGTTTGACATCCTATTTATTAGCAATCGGCGGGTTAGGAGGAGCATTGGGACACTATACACCAACCTATTGGAGTACAGCCGATCGTGATCTTGTTATGGACATGTTTGAGTGGCTGACAGGAGGCCGTGTTTATCATATTTATAATATACCGGGTGGGGTACGAAGCGATGCGCCTGAAGGATTTTTCAAAAAACTGCTGGAAGTAATGGATGGACTTGAAGCACGATTACCTGATTATGACAGTATTTTGTTTGAAAATCCCATCATCCATAAACGTTTGAAAGGCTTAGGATATATTTCAAAAGAGGATGCTAGAATAACTGGTCTTTCAGGGCCTAATTTAAGAGCATCAGGAAATGCGTACGATATTCGAAAAGATGTACCTTATGCTGCTTATCCGTATCTGGATTTTGAGATAATAACGCAAGAAGGCGGAGATGCCTTGACTAGAGCCCTGCAAATCAGAATGGAATATGAACAAACAATAAACCTGATTCGACAAGCTGTAAAGAAAATACCGGAAGGTGATGTAAGACTGAATCTGGGCTCTTTGGAAAACCTGAAAGTTCCGCCTGGCGAAGCTTATGAAAAAGTTGAATCTTCAAAAGGAGAATTTGGGTACTATATTGTATCCGATGGAGGTCTAAAACCATATAGAGTTTCAGTTAGAGGGCCATCGCTTCCTGCAGGATTTCTTTGGGCTCAGAAACATTTGCCAACAATGAAGATTGATGACGTTGCGGTCTGGATGGGATCGTTAGGTATTTGTCCACCAGATTTTGATAAATAGGAGGTAAATTATGGCATTAGGTGATAAAAGTATTAGTGCTCCGTTAACAGCTATCAAAAATTTATTTAAAAAGCCAGTAACGGTGCGTTATCCTTATGAAGTACTTGAAGTTTTCCCGGAAAAAGGCGTATCCCCCAGATTTAGAGGGGTACATATAAATGATTTGGCCAAATGTATCGGCTGTGGCAGTTGCGAAAGAATTTGCCCTGTCAATGCCATTTATTTGGAATTGCCCGAAGGTAAGGAAGATATTAAAAAAGAATATAGACCAGTCATTGATTACGGCCGTTGCTGTTTTTGTGCCTTTTGTGTAGATGTCTGTCCAATGGCATCTCTAAAAATGTCGAGAGAGTATCATTTTACAACAGCAGCAGCAATGGAGATGCGTGATGGTGAAGAGGTTAAATTTACATTGGATGAATTTAAGTTTAAACCAACAAACAAGTATGAAAACAATGTGGGATATGTCAGCGGAAAGAAACTTAAAATATTAGGATGAAAATCAAAATGAGTGCTTGAATTGAGCACTCATTTTTTAAAAGTTGCGAGTTTTTATCCTTTTAAAAAAAGGTTAAGTATAGTATTATATAAACGTAACTTATTACTTTGAAAAAAGGAGCAAATATGGCAATATTGGTTACTGGCGGCGCAGGGTATATTGGTTCACATACCTGTGTGCAATTACTCGCAGAAGGTCATGAAATAGTTGTTGTAGATAACCTGGTTAACAGCAAAGAGACAGCAGTAAAGTATATTAAAGGTATCAGTGGAAGAGACTTCAACTTTTATAATTATGACTTGAAAAACATGGACCTGGTTGAAAAAATATTTGATAAAGAAAAAATTGATTCAGTCATCCATTTCGCAGGTTACAAAGCGGTTGGAGAATCCGTTGAAGATCCAATTATGTATTATGAAAATAACCTTATTACAACGATTAATATAATTAAAGCAATGAAGAAAAGAAAAATCAAGAATTTCATTTTCAGTTCATCTGCGACTGTATATGGGAATCCTGAAACATTGCCAATTAGAGAAGATGCTTATCTGACAGCGGCAAATCCTTATGGTTACACAAAACTAATGATAGAACAAATTCTGAAAGATTTATATGCATCAGATTATAAATGGAACATTACTCTTTTAAGATATTTCAATCCAATCGGAGGGCACCCAACCGGATTGCTGTCTGATAATCCAAAAGGAATTCCAAATAACCTTATGCCCTATATTATTCAGGTTTATGAGGGCAAACTTAAGGAAGTAAATGTATTTGGAGATGATTATCCAACAATTGATGGAACTGGAGTCAGGGACTATATTCATGTAATAGATTTGGCGGATGGGCATGTAGCGGCGCTGGACAAAATGAAAGATCCCGGTATCCATATTTTTAATCTTGGAACTGGGACAGGATATAGTGTTCTCCAATTAATAAAAGCTTTTGAAAAAACTAATAAATGTAAAATCCCTTATGTAATAGCTCCGAGAAGAGCCGGAGATATTGCAGAATGCTATGCAGACGCAAGAAAAGCAGAAGTTGAACTTGGATGGAAAGCAAAAAAGACTTTAGAAGAAATGTGCAAAGTGGTATTAATATAGGAGTAGTAATGGAGTTAAAGATTCTTAAAGCAGAAGACAATTTAACAAGCAGCTGGTCAGGTGGAACAACAGCTCAAATATCAATCTACCCCGAGTCAAGTGCATATGAAAAACGTGACTTCATCTGGCGTATCAGTTCCGCTACTGTTGAGGCAGAAGAAAGTGATTTTACCCAATTAACGGATTTTGACAGAATCCTGATGGTGCTGGAGGGAGAAGTTGTTCTTTCCCATGAAGCGGAACGTGTTTCCAGGTTAAGTCAGTACCAGCAGGATCGTTTTGAAGGAGCCTGCCATACAAAAAGTTTTGGCAAAATAAAAGATTTTAATGTCATGTATAGAAAAAAATCCGATGCATACCTTGAAACTATTGATTTGGCAAATCAAATCAGCAAATTGGAAGTTGAAAACCATTTGGAAAACAAGGCTGACTTTGAAAGTCAATTTTTCTTTTGTACAGGAGAATTTTCAATTATTGTTGTGAATGGTCTGGAATATTTTCTTGGGAATGGGGATACCCTTGTGATAACTAGGACGATTCAGGAGGAAATTGATATTGGAAAAATGGGCAGCGGTAAGGTAATTCATGGGATTATTCAGTTTGATCAGGAAAAAACTGAAGAGATCGCGAGTATACCTAGAGAGAAAGCAAGTCTTGACGATCTTAAAATGGCGGCGTATCTTTGCTTTACAAATTTCAGGGGAAGCCAGTATATATTTAAAGGCAGAAAAAATACGTGGCATGATAAAGAACTTCAAAAATCAATTAGTAAAATCGAAAGTTTATTATTACCGTTTATTATTGGGCTTGTTGGGTTGATTCTGGTTGCCGTGTGGACGAAGGAAGCGGTGGGCGAAAGCGCCATGTTGGCAGCCGTAGCTATATGGCTGGTATTTGATATATTTATCTTGAATCCGTTGATGTATTTTATGGTGCTTCCAAAACCAATTCGAGCACATATTAAGAATATTGAAGATTTGTCTGAATTCGAGAAAAGAATTTATGAAGAGGATAAAAGTGGCAATAAACGGGCAGAGAAGATACTGAAAAAATACAAGATTACTGGAAGAAATAAATACTCTGATTAAAGAATAAATAACAAGAATATAAGAACACTAATCTCGAAAATTTTGACTGCCGATGGCAGACCAGGTCAGGTCAGGTCAGGTATTTGGGTTATATAGGCATTGTTTTTTTGGGTAATAAGCATTAATTATCCATTTAGAGGTAATTTTAGATTTTAACGTATAAAATTTTTTTTGAATTATACGTTTTTTCAATTAATTGTCAGGATTAGTATAAATAAAAGCAGTATAAATCGCTGATGATGAAGTATTTTAAGAGAAATTATAGTAAACGCTCGATTTAAATAATAAAACGTATAAAAACAAGCGAGTTTTTATACGTTTATTATGTTTTTTTGGCCCTGAAAGATAAATGGAAATAAATGGATTATCCTAAAACACTGATTTCTGCTTGAAAACGTATAAACTAGGAGTCAAACCACTAAAATTGAGTCAAACCACGAACCAAGGAGTCAACTCGAAAGATTAATCTTGTAAAAAAGACTAAATAACCTTTTACCATGTGAGTTATTTGGTGAGTTATTTTGCAATTTATTTTGCAAGTTACTTCGTTAGTTTTTTCAATTCTTCCAGCAGTTTTAGGACATCCTCTTTTTTTGTGGCCCAGGATGTTACAAATCGTATGGCTTCAAAGTTTGCATCAACAGGTCCCTCGTGTTCAAAGGAGCATATCTTTTCCAGTTCAAAAACCAGCTCATTTGGGAATATGGGGAAGATTTGATTTGTTGTTGAATTTGAAAAGAATGAATATCCAAGTGCTGAAATGCCGTTTCTTAAAATCTCTGCCATATCATTTGCATGCTGACCCATTTCATTATATAAATCAGTCTCAAATAAAGCCTTAAACTGGACTCCCAATAAACGTCCTTTTGCAAGCAGTCCGCCCTTTTGTTTGATAAGATACCTGAAATCTTCTTTTAAATTATCATTTATGATAACAATTGCTTCTCCAAAAAGGAGCCCGTTCTTTGTACCTCCAATATAGAAAGCATCGGTTAGTCTGGCTAAATCATTCATTGTTATGTCACAACCAGGCGAGGTCAATGCAGAAGCCAACCTTGCACCATCCAGATATAAATACAGGTTATGTTCTTTACATTTTGCGCTGATTTCTTCTAATTCGGCTTTTGAATAGACGGTTCCCAATTCAGTGGAGTTTGTAATGTACACAACCTTTGGTTTAACCATGTGTTCGTCACAATGGAATAAAACCGCTTCATCAATCTGTGAGGCTTTTAATTTGGCATCGGAGGTTGGCATGGCGATGATTTTATGCCCAGTCGCTTCAACGGCACCTGTTTCATGTACGCATATGTGCCCTCGGGCTGAAGAAACGACGGCTTCATGGGGTCTCATAAAAGCAGATAAAGCAGTAAAATTAGTTTGCGTACCGCCAACTAAAAAATGAACATCTGCCTGGGGTGCGCCGATTTTATCCTTGATCATTTGTGCAGCCTGCAGACAATAATCATCCTCTCCATATCCCAGTGTCTGTTCCATATTTGTAACTGTCAGAGCTTCCATCACTTTTGGATGTGCTCCTTCTGAATAGTCATTTCTAAAATAAATCATTTTGTATTCCTTTCTAAAATTATAATTGATAAATAACAGAATATCACCTAATAGGCTTTTTTGAAACGAATCGGAAATATCTGTTTAGTGAGTCAATAAAAAATTAATTCTAACCACTATTTCATTATAATACATTTGACAAAAGAAAAACAATATATTATTATGTATTTAATGATTTGCACTGCAATAAAATACAGTACAATCTGAGCAGGCGATGGGCGATTGTGCCTGTGGGGCTGGGCCACCGAAGTGGCAGCAGATGAGCTTTACACATCTGTGGGACAGAAGTATGTCTCACAGGTGTGTTTTTTGTTTTTGCAATTGAAATTATACTTTCGAAGGAGAAGATTTATGAATGGTTTAACAACAATTGAAGCAAAGAGAAGGCAGGAAGAGTATGGCAAAAATCAGCTTACTCTAGAAAAGAAAGAAAGTTTTATCCATAAGCTATTACATATCATCTGTGAGCCTATGTTTCTGTTACTGATTATAGCAGCAGTTATTTATTTTATTCTAGGAGAACCGAGAGATGGGGCTATTATGCTGGTTTTTGTCATTGGCATTATTAGTATTGATGTGATACAGGAATGGAAAACGGATAAAACCCTAAATGCACTGAAAAATTTGTCTGCACCACATTG
>JAENWH010000158.1 GCA_016650135.1 Peptostreptococcaceae bacterium | reverse complement strand
CCCCCAGCTTATCCCCTACAAATGTCAAAAGTCCTGCAAGGAATGCATTTGTAAGGAACCCCGTTATAAATATTGCCCCGTTATATTTATCTTGCAGATGCGATTTGGCAGCCCCTACGATAGAATCCATTGCTGCAAGCAGCCCCATTGTAATGTAAAAAGAAAATTCAGTCGGGTAAGAAATATTAAAGAAAAAACCCATAAAAAACCCCGCACCCAGCCCAAGAACCATTGCTATAATCATAATGCCTCAACCTCCTTCACTTTTTCTGAATATTTATAGTTTTTTTCACGTGTATAAGCCGGAATGAATACTTCATCGGACAGTTCAATTTTGAAGAGCACTCCCCAGTTTTTTAATGATGTCCCATATCCTTCAGACCCAATCAATGAAGATGAGATTCTATTTCCATCTCCTATCGCCCGTATCGTAAACGGACGGGCATATCGCACGCCGTTAATCTCAACCGTGTATCCAGAACAAATAACAGATGAAGTTTCTACCATCCTTTCACCGTTTACGCTAATAGCCTCTGCTCCGTTTTTTTTCAAATCATTGATGACAATTAGAATATCCGCATCATGAACCAGGATATTATTAATATTTTCTCCTTCAAAAAGAGGTCTGACCCCATCATCAATTGTAATAATGACCCCCGGCCCCTTCAAATCCATTGCACCGCTGTACATCCCGTAAAGGTTCTTTTCTTTTTCAATATTGGAAACCAGTAGATCGGTATTGTCAGTATTCAAACCTTCATATAATGCCAGCTCTTTTTTTCTCTTTGCAATTAAATTTTTCGTTTTCTCAATTTCTATTCTTTCGCTGTTGATTGTGGTTTTATAATCTGTTATTGCCTTTGCTGAAACATAAAGCATCTGTCCATGAGTTGCTTTACCCTGAATAATAATTCCAAATCCCAGTAGCACGCATAATAGAAAAATAAGAATATTTCTTCTTTTCATCGTCACACCTGTCTAATTTTTAGCTTCAGGAATAGGTTCGGCATATTTAAAATTAATAACATCATTGTATCTTCCAATTAATATTTTATCTTTAATCTCCGTATCTACTACAAGATTGTATTTTGCTTTCATGATATAGATAATACCACCTCTAAGATTTATTGCGCCATCCAGAGTCTGCGGATTTCCAATCGCCTTTATAAAATAAGGAGGTGCCGTCGGGGTGCCGTTAATATTAACATTTGAACCAGCCAGGCTTATTTCAGTGGTATTGGAAATTCTTTGCTCATTGATGGAAATTGCCTCTGCTCCTGCTTCTTTTAAACGATTTACCAGGCCTAAAAGCAGGTCGAAATTATTTGTTATTATGCTGTAGTCCTCCTGATATTTATCTGCAACAGGATCATTAATCGTAATAAAAACACCAGGTCCCTGAACATCAACGACACCTGAGAACATTCTATATTTCTCTAAATCACTTACCATTCCACTGACAAGGGTGTCTTCCTCAGCTTTATTGCTTTCGATATCAGCAATCCTTTTCTCCAGGTCAATCAGTTGTTGAAGGGCAACTGCTTTTTCTTCTTTTACCTTACTAAGTTCTGCTTCATACCCGGTCAATTTTCCCAAAGGTACTAAACCTCCCTGATCAGAACCTGCATTAGTACTGATTTGAACAGACAAAATCAACCCTATGAATATGGCTAATAAGCCAACCGTTATTATTGAACCATTTTTTTTAATCACTTTCATTTACCTCAAACTTCTAAACCATAGGGCTAAAGGAACAGTAATTATCACTGCCGACCTTTATAATGCCCCTCTCTACGCCTTTATTAAATAAATCCTGCAATACCGTTTGCAAATTGCCATTTTCTATATTTTTAAGAATATTTTCCGGTGTTCCTTCACAAATCAGATTGTCGTAAATATACGCTTTTATTATTATGTTTGTTATATCAATTTTTTTGAAATACATATTATTTTTTTCCATTGACTGAAGCATAAACAGGGTATCCGTCAGGACTGAATTTTCTTCTACAAGCAAAGCCTTGCCTGGGGTCATTTCCTTTATGGTCATTCCCAAAAGAAGAGTAAGTTTTGGTTCGACATCTGAATGCCTTAAAACCAAACCATTCTCATCTAGAATGATATATTTTTCTCCATAAGGGATAACGGTTGCTTCTTTTCTCTCCTCAACGGTAATGGTAATCGTGCTGGGAATAGTTCTCTTTACCGAAACATTTTTCATATATGAATCCTTTAACAGCTTCTCCTTCATGTTTCTCGTTTCGGCTTCAAACAGGTTCACTCCAATTTTAGCCCCTGACATTTGAATGATTTGTTCTGCCGTATAATAATTATTGTTTTTCACTTCTATTTTATTGACATCAAACAACGTTGATGAAAGAGAAAAATAAAGAATAATACCTATTATAACGGCAATCAATATACGAAGGAGCCAGTTTTTCTTTTTTCTTTTTTTCCTTTTTCTTGGTTTCTTTATATCCATCTGACCCTTTTGCTCTTCGGTCAGATTTTTAATTTTTCGAATCATTTTTCCCCCATGAAAACTATTATAAATCGCCCATTATAGTTTTATAAATTATTTCAGTCGCTGTTTCATGTGCACAATTTTTACTTGCTGTTTCCATTTTTTCCAGTCTGCACCTGTCTGCCATCAGCATTTCAACTGCTTTCATCACCCTGTCTTCATCAAGATTTTTTTCCTGAATCAGAATGGCTCCTCCTGTTTCAGAAATAGCCTTAGCATTGAAATATTGATGATTGCCAGTCACGTTTGGAGAAGGTATCAGTATGGATGCTTTACCGCAAATAGTGATTTCCGCAATTGTAAGCGCCCCCGCCCTGCTGATCACCAGGTCTGACGCGCCCAGATAATTCTGTATATTTTCAATATATTCAAGAACTTTTATTTTATTCGAAAGCCTGATTCCCTGTGCCTTCAGTTCACTAATTACCCTTTCATAGTATACCCCACCCGTACCAAAAAAGATAGATACCTCAGGGTGTTCATTCAGTGTTTTTATTACATTTAATATCTCTTTATTCAGTGTTCCTGCACCGCCGCTGCCCCCAAATGCCAAAATGGCAAAATCCTTGTCTGGTATTCCCAGCTTTTTCCTGCATTCCGACTTGTCCAGGTGTTCAAATTCACTTCTGACGGGATTGCCGGATAAAACGATTTTTTCTTTGTGCCTAAAGTTTTTCTCTGCTTCCTTAAAGCCAATGAAAATCTTATCCACATACTTTTCAAGCAGCTTATTTGTAAGCCCCGGTAAAGCGTTCTGTTCATGAATATAGGTTTTAACACCCAGTTTATGTGCAATTCTGACTACTGGACCACAAACGTAACCCCCTGTGCCAATAACAATATCTGGGTTGAACGCTTTTATAATATTCTTTGCATCTTTAAATGCTTTTGGCAATTCCAGCAATACTTTTATATTTTTAAAGACATTTTTTCTGTTGAATCCTCTGACCCTAATAAATTTTATATTATATCCACTCTTCGGTACAATAGATTTTTCCAGTCCTCTTTCTGTCCCGACAAAAAGAATTTCCGCATCTTTATGTTCTTTTTTTATTCTGTCAGCAATGGCAATCGCAGGATATATATGCCCCCCTGTACCGCCGCCTGTCATTAAAACTTTCACTTTAGAACCTCACTTCCATTTACCTGTTTATTTGTATTCTTTGAAATGTTGAGCAGTATCCCCATGGAACACATGAACAAGATCAAAGCATTCCCTCCGTAACTGATGAATGGCAACGTAACCCCTGTAGGAGGCATAGAAGAGGTAACCACTAAAACGTTCAGAATTACCTGAAGTGCCAGCATGGTCGTAATACCTGCCGCTACTAAAGTACCGAAAGGATCCTTTGCATTTATTGCAATTTCATATCCTTTCCAGATTAAAACAAGATAACAGATGAGAAGAATTATCACCCCGATAAATCCAAGTTCCTCCGCTATGACTGCCAGAATAAAATCATTCTGCGCTTCAGGAAGGTGCAGATTCTTTTGAATGCTTTTTCCAATTCCAACTCCGAATACTCGTCCTGAGCCCATGGCAAACAAGGACTGCATCACCTGATAACCCGTACCTAAAGGATCCGCAAAAGGATCGATAAAACTGGTAAACCGTTTGAGTCTGTAACCATCAGGATCGGAAAATATTAAGATAAAGGCACCGACACCGCCGGCAACTATCGTGCCAATAAAATACCGCCATTTCGCTCCTGCAAAAAGCATCATTGACATGGTGATTCCGAAAATTATCATTGCTGTAGACATATTCGGCTGGAGCATAATCAGGCCGCCAAAGAGTATTGTAATCCCAAACATGGGGACTAAACTTGTCGACATTTTATTTATGTTTTTCGGTCTGCTGCTGAAATAGTAAGCAACAAAAATAATAATTGCGATTTTGGCAATCTCGGCTGGCATCAGTGTAAATCCACCAATCCCAAGCCATCTGGTCGCATAATTTCTCGTAATCCCAAGCGGCGTAAAAAGAAGTGCAAGTAAAACAGCGCTTATTATAATTCCCGGCCAGGCGATCACCTTATAATATCTGTAGTCTATTCTGCTGAGTACAAGCATCAGAACAGTTCCCAGCCCAGCCCAGAATATTTCTCTGATCAGATAGTGGTAAGGGGTTCCGTACTCATTGATTGAATTATAATAACTGGCGCTAAACACCATTATTATTCCAAATATAACGAGAGCCAGCGTTAAAACAATAATGGTAAAATCCGCTTCCTTCTTTTTCCGCACTTTCTTCCGTTTTATTATTTGCTTTTTGCTTGTTTGTTTTTTTTCCATCTTTCCCCTCAGGATTTATTACTTTATTGCTCCAGTCCGCTGACACAACGCTTAAAATGTTCACCTCTTTGTTCAAAACAATCGTACATGTCCCAACTGGCACAGGCGGGTGATAAAAGAACAGTATCTCCAGGCGTGGAAACCTTGACTGCCTCTCGTACGCATTCCTCCATATCCTTTGACATAATAATATTTGTAAATCCCATTTTTTCAGCAGTTTTTTTTATCTTTATCGCAGTTTTCCCGAGTAACACCAATGTTTTAACTTTTCCGTTGAATGCGCCAATGAATTCTTCAAATGTTGAACCTTTATCATAGCCGCCTGCAATCAGAATAATGCTACCGTCGGTAGCTTCTATCGCTTTAATGGATGCATCCGGGTTCGTCCCTTTCGAGTCGTTTACATATCGGACACCCTCTATTTCACCACAGAACTCCATTCTATGCTCCACTCCAAGAAAATTCACAAGAGTCTCAGCGATTATTCCTGGAT
>JAENWH010000147.1 GCA_016650135.1 Peptostreptococcaceae bacterium | reverse complement strand
GTGTTTTCCTGTTACCTTGTAATATTTTTTGTGTAGCGCAATACAATGGTTCCAGATTTCGGCAGATACAAAAAGCGCATCATTTAGATGCTTGTTTTTCTTACTTTTATACAATTTGTAAACGTAGGTTTTCATTGCGTTTCCCGCCTTCCTGAAACCGTTTGATACTATTATTATACCACAGGAACATATGTTTGTTCAAGTAATTTGAAAATCTTTTTAGGGCTTATATCCCCATGGCTGAAGCCAGGGGTTTTACGCCCCTACTTCATAATTCCAATTCAAAATTTTTCTCCTTTTCATCTTATTTTTTTTACCGGCTTAGGGCTCCTGCCTTTCCATCGCCAATTAATTTGGAAGCCGCTCGTGCTATACTTAATGCTTCCGCCCTCTGATAAAGATCTATATATTCATGGTTGTAATTCGTACAAGGGTTATTAATCCTACATCCTTTTGTAGCACAAGAATTAATAATGCATTATTTTATAACCTTACAAAGATACCATGCGCCTTTTTTACCCACATTAATCACTTCTACGACTTCAAAAAAATCCCTGAGTTCGTCATTCACATTCTGAATAAAAGCAAAATAGTCTCCTCCTTCTGCCCGTTCTACTAAATCTGTAAGAACAGAACGATTCTCATTATAATCGTAGATTATTACAAATTGATCTGAAATTCTTTTCATTTCGGCATAAAGCAGCTCCCGTTCTTTTTTCTGCAATCCATGAGCAACATAGGCCGCGATTGAAATGTCAAAAGAAGAGTCTTTAAAGGGTAAACCTTCAACAGCATTATTCGTGTAGAATTTTACAGGATGGTTCTTGTTTTTTTTCTTTGCTACGGCCAACATTTTATCGGACGAATCTACCCCGGCAACCGTAATCCCTCTTTCGCTCAAAACTTGGCAAAGTGCTCCCGTTCCACATCCAACATCGAGGATACTATCAAATTTATTCAAATCAAAATTTGCTTTCATTGAATCTATAACCTGTCCGTATTTCTTTTTTTGATATCCATAAAACAAACCATAAACCGGAGCTATTTTATCAAATATTGTATTCCTGTAACTGCTGTACCCTTTAACGATGGAAATTATAATATCATGAACCAGTTCAATGACCAGGCCACCTAAAACTGCTCCATAAGCAGTTGAATTCAGCGGATTTGATGTGATTACACACGTTCCGGAATAGCACCCAACAAAATAATAGTATAGGTATCCGGCAAAACCTCCAAGTATTATACCAAAGAATATTCTCTTAATCATTTTTACAACTTCCTGGCTTTCACGCCATAAATATTTTACTAAATCATGCAATCAACACAACCTCTGTTGCTGCTTCCGGACCGACGTAACCATTATCTCCATTTCAAATATACAACAAAATGATGCAAATGGCTGTGATATTATCACGAAGCAGCATTAACAAAATTTATTCTTTTCATTCTATCCTACTAAAAGCAACTATTTTATCATACCGATTGAGTAATTTCCCGAATCACCATAATAGAAGCACCAACTGCAATCGAGTTGTTTTTAAAATATCCGCCTTTATTAAAACTGATTCCATTATTTATGTTATGACTCTTTTCCAATGCAATTTTTTTGCACTCATCATAGAATAACTGGGAATGCTGGATATAGAGGCATACGTTTCTACGCACCCACGATTTCCGCATTCACAAAGTTCTCCATCGTTGTCTATAATCATATGTCCAAGAGCATCTTCAGAATTGTTTATTGACGTATCTTCTACATATAAAAGCACTTCAACCCCATGCCAATCAAAGGGTTGAAGTGCTTTTTAAATTTCACATGTATGGCTATACTTTGAATGTTAAAATGGCTATACCCCGCTAATTATATGGGATACAGCCATTTTAGGTTCAGAAGATACGTAATGAAGGTTGGGAGGAAATCCAATGAAAATTAAAGCGAAAACCATGGGAATTCTAATTTTTGTACTGCTTACTCTTGGAATAGGGTCAACAATGGCTATGAACCTGTGGGGTACAGTATCGGAAAAAGTCCCTGCTAAATTTGAAGAAGTTGAACTTGCGGACGTAAATAACCCAGCGGATATCCGTGGTTCCTACACCTTTCAGGTTTTCTATCCGTTCTCCTTTAATCCTTATTTTGGGTAAATATTCTTTTTTTCAAATCGAGCACTTTACCCTCAATAACCTTAGCTGCCTCTAAAAATTCTTCGTCGTTTTTTCCTGTTGGGTCTTCTAATCCCCAATCTTCTCGATGTCTGCTCGGAAGATAAGGGCAGTTCACATTGCATCCCATTGTTACAACAATGTCTGGTTGTGGAATCTCTGCAATCAACTTTGATGAATGTGTCTTTTCCATATCATAATCATATAATTCTTTAATAGTTTTTACCGCATCAGGGTTAATCCTTGATACGATTTCAGTACCAGCTGAATATGCTTCGAAGACATCTGATGCCATAATTTTAGAAATTGCTTCCGCCATTTGGGAGCGGCATGAATTATGAACGCATATAAATGCAACTTTTAATTTTTCTATCATTCTTCTAACCCTTTCTATACATTGGCATACCGTTCTCATCAAAGAACTTTCTTTTAAAATACAACGCCGAGTTTACAAGGCCAATCATGACAGGCACTTCAACAAGCGGGCCTATTACAGCTGTAAAGGCAACATCCGATGCAATTCCAAATACTGCTACCGCAACTGCAATAGCTAACTCAAAATTATTGCTAGCAGCAGTGAACGCCAATGTAACGGTCTGGTCGTATTTGAAACCACTCTTCCATGACATATAAAAACTTCCGAAAAACATAATAGTAAAATAAATCAATAAAGGAATCGCTATACTTACTACATCAAGTGGATTGTTGATAATCTGCTCACCCTTTGTGATGAACATAATGATAATTGTGTATAAAAGTGCAATAAGGGCTAAAGGAGAAATCTTAGGAATAAATACTTTTTCATACCAGTCTTTTGACTTGACCCTGATCATCGTAAACCGTGTTATAAAACCTGCGGCAAAAGGGATTCCAAGATAAATCAGTACGCTCTTAGCAACAGCCCACATGGAAACATCCACAATCTGCCCACCCCACGATAATCCCAACCATTTTGGCACAAGAGTTACAAAGACGTAAATATATACGGTATATAAAAGAATCTGGAATATTGAATTCAAGGCAACAAGAGCTGCTGCATATTCGCTATCGCCTTTAGCAAGAGTATTCCATACAATAACCATAGCAATGCACCTTGCAAGTCCAATAATGATAAGTCCTATCGCAAAACCAGGTTGATCCCGAAGAAATATAATGGCCAGAATAAACATTAGTATTGGTCCTGCTATCCAGTTCTGAAAAAGAGAAAATGTGAATACTTTTTTATTCTCTGTTACCTTTCCGATTTCTTCATATTTGACCTTAGCAAGCGGTGGATACATCATTACAATCAATCCGATGGCTATTGGCCATGATATTGTTCCTGTACTCATTCCCCCAAGAGATTCTGCAAGATTTGGGAACATATATCCTCCACCAATTCCGATTGCCATTGCAATAAATATCCAAAAGGTTAAAAATCTGTCTAAAAATGACAATTTTTCTCTTTTAATACCTTCCATTTTCTACACTCCGTCTTTATTCATATCTAAAAAATAGCTTTTTAAAATCATCGTTATTTAATAAATGTATATAGTCTGATATATTTATATTACATAGTAATGTTTCAATTTCTGCTTTTTCATATTTTTTATTTATCAACATTTTTTCTAATTCTTCAACTGGCTTCACCTCAAAAAAATCACCATAAATTCTAATTTTTTCTATGAGACCGTTTTTTATTTCCATCGCCAGTGTGAGGCTACCTGCCTCAGTTCTGATTTCATTTTGATAAGTCATTTTAGGGGATTCTCCAAAGTTCCATTCCCATGTATTGTACTTACTGTCCCTGAGCTGTGTTATTAATAAAATATCATCATCAGTCAGTATATAATTTTTAATAGTTGCTTCATTTTCTTCAAACATGCTAACAGTTAAGTTTTTTTGGAAATTATTTAAAGTAACATCTTCCTTTAAATAATCGATTATATTAGTAACTCTGCTTTTTACAGACTTTATTCCTTTTGATTCCAGCTTTTCTTCTTTAACATTAAGTGCTTTTGCCAAGATTGACAAATCAGATGAAAACAATAGAGTCCCGTGATGAAGCACTTTATTATTGTAAAAATATTGCGCATTGCCAGAAAACTTTTTTCCATCTATTAAAATATCATTTCTTCCATTAAAGGTTGCCTCTATCCCAAGTTTTTTTAAACATGAAACAACGGGTATAGCAAAAAAACGGAAATCATTTTTATATAAATTACCGTCATTTTTAATGATGGTGTAATTGAGATTCCCTGAATCGTGGTATACTGCTCCGCCTCCTGACATTCGTCTAACTACTTTAATATTGTTCTTATCTACATAGTCAAAATTTAACTCTTCGTAAGCATTTTGATTCTTTCCAATCACAATTGTTGGTTCGTTTTGCCAAAGAATTATTACATCGTCTTTTAAATCTTTGATTTTCAAGAAATATTCCTCAAGCGCCAAATTAAAATACGGATCTTTAAAATTGTTAATTATATTAATCAAATTATTACCTCTCTTGATTTAAACAGTTCTTATTCCTTGCAAACTACTAATCCACTAATTGTTGGTCAACTTTTGCACAAATTGCTTCAGCAACCTTATCAACCATTTTATGGTGTTCTTCCTTCAAATACCTTGCGGAAACTATTTTGGAAAGCATTTGTTCATCTCCAAAAATTTCAGAAAGGTCGATGGAATCTTTTACCTCGTTACTGTACTTTAATGTAGCTCTTTTTGCGCAACATTTGCTGCAGCCGTCAACTGAAATAACAGGATAGTCTTCTGCAAATGAACGTTCTTCTTCTCCCCCTGCAATAAATAACGGAAGACATAAAGAAACCACAGTTCCCGCCCTCAGGTCTTCCATGACCTTTCTAGTTGCAAGTCTTGAAATAGTCCCTCCCAGGCATTCTTCCCCGCTACAGGAAATCACACCAACCTGTTTATTTAACATTGTTTTGTTCCTCCTCTGCCAGTTCTTTAACTTTTTTTGAAATTTTTATGGCAAATTCATCAATAATAAGCCAGCCATCATCTGTTAATGCTGTTCCTGTTCCCGCATTTTTCCCTTTGTGATTTCGCATTTCATCAATTACACGATATTTTTCCTTTAATATCCCTCCAGCCAGTTCTACACTTTTCGCAGCGCAAAGTGCCGGGCAACCATCGACAGTAATACAAATTTGTCCTTTAACCTTTTTTTTAGCATCATCATCTCCAGTCACAAGATGCGCAAGACAGACAGTTTCTGAAATATCATGAGATAAGTTGTTTGTAACTTCCAAAACAGTTTCTCTTGACATAAGGCCAAAAACTTTCCCAATTCCACTGCAAGGGATTACTTTAATTTTAGACATGAAACTCATCCACCTTTCTTTTAAGTACTGGAAAGTATCCATCAAAATTATAGAGTAATTCTTTATCGCT
>JAENWH010000532.1 GCA_016650135.1 Peptostreptococcaceae bacterium | reverse complement strand
GACAACCCTTGCGACATTATCTGCCTGCAATGTATTGCTGATGGTATAACCTATCAAGAATCTGGAGTACCAGTCTATAATGGCTGTAATGTACACAAATCCATCTGGGGTTCCTAAATAGGAGATATCAATGTTATCCTGACATCGGAATTACATCGATATAACTTACATCAAAATGGGCAGAAGTCATATGTATATGACAGCAGTAATTGACTGGTATAGCCGCTACATTGTAGGATGGGCTCTTTCAGACACCCTTGACACGGCTCCTGTTTTAGAAGCGGTTTGTAGTACCATCCAAAAGTATGGGAAACCAAAGATCATCAACAGTGATCAGGGGGTTCAATTTACCAGTGCAGAGTATACCAATTACCTAAAAAACAATTGTATCAAGCAAAGCATGGACGGAAAGGCTCGTTGGGTGGATAACGTGATTATTGAGCGTTGGTTTCGCAGTTTTAAAACAGAATATATTTACATTAATGAATTAGAAACACCAAAGAAGCTGAGGGCCGGGATTGCCTATTATATTGCCGAATACAATCACGATCGGCCACATCAGAGCCTCGCCTACCAGGTTCCATATGAAGTTTTCAATAATGGAAAAACAAAATTAGTTGAGGCAGCATAATTCATCGAACTTTTATCAAACGGATAAATCTGTGTCAAAAATGAAATAATTTGGTTCATTAAGATTTTTAAAAAATCGTCTTGACATGGGAGACACTATAGGAGGTCAAAATGAAAAATAAAAAAAGGATATTAATTGGCGGAATATTTATGTGTTTAGCATTCATAACTTGCTGTATGTTTCCTTTCTTAAATTTAACAAAAGAAACTCCAATAAGAATGGAAGTTGTAAACTGGTTAGTAATTGTCACTTCAATTATGTTTTACCATAGCATTGGACAGGCAGAAGCAAAATTATTTACTAATAGTTCGGCAATGTTTATAGGTTTATTTAATTTGATTGCTACTATTGTAGGAATGGGAAGCCGATTTTTACTCGAATTTGGTGAAGTGTCGAATACTTACAATTTTACAATTCTAAACATGATATTGCATATCTTAATATCTGTGGTGGTGATTTCAGGCACTTGGCTGTTTTATAAAAAATTAGCGATAAAAGTTAAAAGTAGTTAATGGTAAGATTATGAGCATAATCTTTATCTATGACTAATTCGTATAATTCATAAAATGCGAATTAAGGGAAGCCAAAAATGGCTTCCCTTAAAATTGTCATATTATCAACACTGTTATTAAACATAGCCATTATATAAAATCCGGGTATATTTATAGGTGCAACCATTAGTTGCCAAATAGTACAGCATAGTTGGTTGAGTATTTTATCGCATTTTATTAATGTATTGATATGTCATTAATAAATTTGTCAAAGGAGTGAGGTAATGAACTTAGGAGAAAAAATCCTGGAGATGAGAACTAAAGCGAATATGTCTCAAGGTGATTTGGCGGAAGCTCTTAATGTGTCTAGGCAATCAGTTCCAAAATGGGAAACTAATTCATCAACTCCTGAACTTGATAAGCTATTGAAAATGAGTGAGATATTTAAAATATCTATTGATGATTCCACTGCTGAAAAACTGAATATCCACAAGATGGTAAATGAAAGCTCGGATAGCATTC
>JAENWH010000137.1 GCA_016650135.1 Peptostreptococcaceae bacterium | reverse complement strand
TTTGTACTCAAAAATTGTTCTTGATGCTTTATCTGTTTCTAAAATAAAGCTCAATAAATGCAGACGAGATTTTATGATTGAGATTTTCATGCTATACCTGAGTATTCCTTCACGGATTAACTTTCTCCAGTTAGGCCGATATAGTCGTTTTGGCGAACAACGTTTCCGCCGTCAGTTTGAGGAGCGCTTTGACTTCTTTGGCTTTAATAAAGCCTTATCAATGCCTTTGATTGGCCGTCGCACTGCGGTTGCCTTTGATCCAAGCTTCATTCACAAATCAGGTAAGAAAACCCCTGGCATTGGATACTTTTGGTCGGGTTGTGCAGGCAGGGCACTCCGGGGGATTGAAATCCTTGGACTTTCAGTAATCGATGCAGACACCAGATTAAGTTTTCATTTGGATGCTATACAAACACCTCCGACAAACTGTCTTCAGGATAACGACCTGTCGTTACTGGATTGGTATGCGGGGGCTATCAAGAAATACATGAAACAGATATTATCCATGACCAAATATGTTGTTGCAGATGCGTATTTCTCCAAGAAAAACTTTGTCGAAAAGATACTGGGATGCTCCCTCCATTTGGTAAGCAAACTTCGGGGGGACGCGGACTTATCTTATCTTTCGATACAACCTAAGACTGGCAAAAGAGGTCGACCAGCAAAATATGGAGGAAAAATCGATTTCAAGAAACTAAATCATGAACACTTCAATCAGGTGGTGAACGACAAAGGTATAACGGCACACTCTGCCATTGTATACTCCAAGTCTCTTGAAAGGAATATCTTGCTGGTTGTAGAACTATTCCAATTGAAAGGGAAAACAATTTACAGGCTTTTATTTTCAACCGATACCACGCAAGCCCCCATCGATGTGATCGATATTTATCATACCCGCTTTCAAATAGAATTTGGATTTAGGGATGCCAAGCAATTTGCCGGACTTGAAAATTCGCAGGCAAGAAGTGGAAATAAACTTGATTTTCATTTCAATGCGGCCTTAACAACGGTAAATATTGCCAAGATAATGCAACTGAGTAATCCAGAAACAAGGGGAAACTCATTTTCTATGGCAACATACAAGATACTGTTTCATAATACGTTGTTGTTATCCAGATTTTTTCGCCTGTTCGCTATTAACCCGAACTCAATCAAAAAGCGTCAACATGTCAATGAACTATTGAATTTCGGCACTATGGCCGCTTAAATATCGTTACTTTTTGAACGAACTATTGTAATTACACAACTCCCTTTTTTGAATAGATATTTTGTTGACTTAAAAATACCTTTTATACTAGTACCCTGGGTTTTGATAAGCGGTTTTTTCTGCTTCGGTCATTTCCATCCCATCTATCTGACCCGATGGTATTGGACGTAGGTAATGAAATTTTTCAATGGTGCGTGTAACTGTTGCAGGAGTATGGTTTCCATACTGATCTCCACAAATTTGGTATGTAGAAGCCAATTCGTTCCATTTCTGTGTACGAACCAAATCGAACCAACGATAGCCTTCGCCGAAGTATTCGCGTGAACGTTCTGCCAAAATATAGTTGATATCGATGGTTGCAGGTGTTGCAGAAACCATTGCAGCGCTATTGTCAGCCACTTTAGCTACGTTGCCATTGTTATCCCAACGCCATTTTCCTGCACGTGCACGAATAACATTAATCAGCTCACTGGCACTTTTACCTGTTTTTACAGATGAACCCTTCACAGCCGCTTCGGCAGCCACAAAGTAGAGTTCTGAGAATTTGGCAATATTGAAAGGACGGGTGCTGCCTGCATTTGGCTGTCCTAATCCAGTGCCATTGTCGGTGCGGTAGGTTCCAAGTTTCCAAAGTCCCGGATAAACGATTCTGCTTATACCGTTCGGAGCTATCACATAATCAGCTCTGCCTGGTAATACTCCGGCACCGATATTAGCAGTTGAATTAGAATAAACGACAGATGCATCGTCTTCGTTCAGGAAAGATAAAATTGCACCTCCTGGAGCAACTGGCAAACCGTTTGCGTTAATCACAGACTCTTTACTGGCATCTCCGGGATTTTTAGTCCAATTGCCACGATAAACTGTTGTAAAAGTTCCGTCGTATCGTGAATCATTAGTTTTATCTGCAAATGTATTTTTTATCGCACCAATAGTAGGGCACATACGAGTCCATGGACGTCCTAAATGTTGTTCAGCTTCACGTTGAACAGAACTTACACCCGAACTTCTGATGTTTGTATAGTTCCAGGTCATCATCCAGCCTGCAAAATTATCAGGTGCACCACCACTACCATATGTAAGGCTTCCTGCATTATATTTCTCGCTTTTTTCAGTATGGTCGGCGTACAATAAAATTTCTTTATTGTGGTCGTTTTGTCCTAAGTTAACATCATAATAGGTTGCCTGTAAAGCAAAAGATCCGGGATTTTCAATGGCGGTTGTAGAAACGTCGTATGCTTGCTGATAATACCATGCAGCATTATGTCCGTCAGGATCAACCCGGTCAGTCGCCGGATAGGTAGGAATACCGTTAACATTTTCGAGCCACCATGCATATGTCAGGTAAGCTTTTGACAAGTAAAGTCTTGCAACTGTTTTGGTTACAGTACCAGTCAAACGTCCGGTTTCCGGCAAATCGGTTATCGCCTTTAGCAGGTCCGGGAATATGGCTTTGGTATAAACTTCAGGAACGGTGTTGCGTACTGAAGTTCTGGAAGTACTAGTATTGAACTTTAGTTCTCCTGCTCCCAAATCCAAAGGCACGCCTCCGAAGGTTTGTACCAGCAAAAAGTAGTCAAACGCACGGAAGAATCTTGCTTCGGCAATCAGTGCATTCGATATCGTTCCAACTACTTCCGCATTTTCAATGATACCACTGGCAGTGTTAATGTTAGGGAATGCCTGTCCCCACAATACATCGGTACGGCTGGTGCTTGGAGTAACTGAACCTACTCCTGAAAAATCCATGTCCTTAAAGTTTCCATCCGCACTTTGAGCATAAGTTACTTCATCCGTACCGGTAAGGCCTGTGTTATAATAATAAGCTTGTCCGTATATGTAGCGGAGGTGAGCATACATTGCTGTTAATCCACCCATTACTCCTTTTTCAGTTTTAAAAAATCCGGGAGTAAAAATACTGCGTGGTTGTTCTTCCAAAATATCAGAACATCCCACTAAGAACAATGTCAGCAGCGCTGTTCCTATATATGTTTTTAGATGTATTCGTTTCATAGCTGTCTTTTAAAATGTTAAATTAATACCAATCATGTAGTTGCGCGTTGAAGGCGTATTTGTGCCTATAGTCAGCAGGCGTTTCAGGTTTGAAGAATATGAAACTGCTGCATTTTCGTTGCCGTATGAGTTGGTTTCCGGATCCATACCTGTTTCTTTTGTGTATGGCGAGAACAACACGAATGGGTTCTGTACTGTACCGTATAGCCGAAGTTTACTGATACCTATATTTTTTACCCAGTTTTGGCTAAAGTTATATCCAAGTGTAATGGTACGAATTTTCACATAAGATGCATTGAATAAACCAAGGGTTGAACCAAATTTTGGATTATCACCATCTTGAATGCCTCCGGGTTTCGGATACTTGGCACCGGTGTTTTCAGGTGACCAGTAATCAACTTTTACATTTCCCCTGCGTCCACTCAACATATTGAGGTAGCCTGATGAAGAATACAGGGTACTGATAAGTAAACCACCGCTTCTAAAAGCACCTACAGCGCTCAGATCAAATCCTTTATAGGCAATACGGGTATTGAAACCTCCCATTAATTTCGGATCCAATTCAATTACCTGACGATCAGCAGTGCCAATTGCTCTTTTTGGTGATCCATCTTCATTGTATTCACCGGTATATTTAACTTTGATCATACCGGCATTTCCACCTGGCACCAATGTTTGCAGGTATTTATAATCGGCATCTGTTTCATTCCAAAGTCCGATTTTCTCATAGTCATACACTACATTAAGAGAGTTACCTACAAACCACCAGTTATTTTCGTCCTTTGGTTGTCCGGAGGCAAGTGCTACCAGCTTATTTTTATTACTGTACATATTAATGCCGGCATCCCAGGTAAAACCGCCAACATTGTCCAAAATTACACCATTCAGTGAGAGTTCCCATCCTTTATTTTCAGTCTCTCCGATATTTGCAGTGAAGCCGTTCACTCCTGATGTGGGTGGCAGACCGAGACCCAACAGAATATCTTTTGTTTTCGTTTGATAATACTCTACTGTACCTGACAGGCGATTCTTAATTAAGCCAAAATCCAAACCATAATTCATTGTTTCAGAGTATTCCCATCCTAAATTTGTGTTTTCCAATTGAGATACATAATATCCGGTGGAATATGAATCACCAAAGTTGTAAGGTCTGGTTGCCAAACGTCCAAGTGTGGCATATGGAGCTACAGCCTGGTTTGAAGTTTGTCCGTAACCAACACGCAGTTTTAACATATCGACAAAGTCGATGTCTTTCATGAACGATTCTTTTTTAATATTCCAACCGGCAGATACGGCATAATAAGGATGCCATTTATGTCCTACTGCCAATCTGGAAGAAGCATCTGTCCGGAAGGTAGCACTCAACATATAGCGATTGTCATACGAGTACATCGCACGTCCCATCCAGGATATCAAACCACTCACCTGATAGTCTTGATAATCAGGATTTATAGTAACTTTATCACCGGGTGCCTGCCCTAAATTATAGAATTGCAAGGCATCGGAGGGAATATCAGTTGCTGAAATTTGTGATCTGTTGTATGTGGTTTCTTCAGATGAATACATAGCTACTGCATTTAACTGATGCTTTTCAGCAAAAGTGCGGTCGAATGTGATCAAATTCTCAACCGCCCAGTTCAGATTAAGTGAATTGCTGATAGTTGCAGCAGAAGGGGTCGTGGCATTAGTAGCAAATACTCCTTCTCCCGTGTAGCTGCCACCGTTAGTCATTCGGAAATTCGCGCCAACATTTGTGCGTAACTTCAAGCCTTCAACACCGGGAATATTCACTTCACCGTACATCGTATTATAAGAACCAAAAGCCTTTGACTGATCAATCCATTGATCGCCTAACCCTTTAATAATTTCTCTGGTATAAACAAACTGATCATCCAACGGCATCTTAACAATTCTTTTCATTGTACCATCGGTGTTGTAAGGATTAGCGATTGGCGACATACTTAATACACCATACAAACCCAGGTTGTTACCCATATTAACGGAATAGTTGTTGTTTGTGGTGAATCCAACGCGGAAATAATTACCTATTTCCTGGTCAAGTGATCCGCGGAATGAATATCGACTGTAGTCCTGTCCATACATTACGGCCTCATCGCTATTATAGCCAACACCGAATTTGTAGTTTGATTTATCTGTACCACCGGTTACATTGATATCATGGTTTGTTACAATACCTTGTCTGTAATAAAGGTCTTGCCAATCAATATTGATATCATCAGCTTCATCAACACCGTTTTTGAACTTATCGGCAGTTGTGCGTAGAGCGATGAACTCTTGTGCATTCATCATGGGATATTTTATGGCATTTTTCACACCATAATAACTATTGTATGAAACTTTTGCTTTTGCACCTTTTTGCCCTTTATTGGTTGTTATCAAAATGACGCCGTTTGCACCGCGCGATCCATAAATAGCGGTTGCCGAGGCATCCTTCAGAATATCAATGCTTTTGATGTCGTCGGTGCTGATGTCGGCGATTGTACCGGCAAAAGGGAGACCATCGAGCACGATCAACGGATCGTTACTGGCACTAAGCGTGTACCACGAATACGAATTTGCATGGTTGCACCAGGTTTGGTTGAAG
>JAENWH010000544.1 GCA_016650135.1 Peptostreptococcaceae bacterium | reverse complement strand
TTGACTGCCTGCATCATAATATTTTCTGTAGCCATGAAAGGAAGCTCACTCATAAGCCTTGCATGAATTACTTTAGGGTATACAACCAGGCCGTCCGCAATATTTAAATAAAGCTCTAAAATACCGTCCACTGCAAGAAAAGCCTCGGAAATACTGATCCTTTTATTTGCAGAATCGTCTAAAGTTCTTTCAAACCACTGAGAGGAAGCGGTTATAGCCGGATTTAAAGCATCACATATCACATAATTTGCAAGAGATGCCATTCTTTCACTTCTCATTGGATTACGTTTGTATGCCATTGCTGATGAACCGATTTGCTCTTTTTCAAAGGGCTCTTCAATTTCCTTTAAATGTTGAAGTAATCTGATATCATTTGAAAATTTATGAGCACTTTGTGCAATTCCACTTAGTACATTTAAAACTCTACTGTCAATTTTTCTTGAGTATGTCTGACCAGAGACAGGATAGCATTCTGCAAAGCCCATTTTACTGGCGATAATTCCATCAAGGCTTTTCACTTTATCGTGATTTCCATCAAACAATTCAAGAAAGCTGGCCTGCGTTCCTGTGGTACCTTTTGAACCCAGCAATTTCATATTGGATAAAGTATAATCTATATCTTCCAAATCAAGAACAAGATCCATCATCCAAAGAGTAGTTCTTTTACCAACGGTTGTGGGTTGAGCAGGCTGGAAATGAGTAAAACCAAGAGTTGGAAGGTTTTTATATTTAGTTGAAAATCGAGATAGTTTTTCCAATGTATTTATGAGTTTGCTTTTTAATAATTTCAGTGCTTCAGTCATGATAATCAGATCGGTATTGTCACCTACATAACAGGAAGTGGCACCAAGATGAATTATTTTTTTCGCATCCGGGCATTGAACTCCATATGCGTACACATGTGACATGACATCATGTCTTACGATTTTTTCTCTTTCTTTAGCGACTTCAAAGTTGATATCATTAACCTTTGACTTAAGCTGCTCAATTTGTTTGTCTGTTATTTCAAGGCCTAGTTCTTTTTCTGCCTCGGCCAATGCAACCCATAGCTTTCTCCAGGTGATGAATTTCTTTTCAGGGGAGAAAAGGTACTGCATTTCCTTACTTGGATAACGCTCCGAAAGGGAGCTAGTGTAATTATTGTTCATATATCCTCCTTGATGGTTTAGTATATATATAAAAATATTTATGTGTTATTTTAACATTTTAAAAAGATTAATACAATAATATACCAAAGGTTATTATATTTACTGGATTTTCTGATATAATAGAGATATATTAATAAAGGAAATAATAAATTACACGAAATATTATTTATAGGAGGTATTAAATGTTAACATCAATTGTTGGAATTAATTGGGGTGATGAAGGTAAAGGAAGAATGGTAGACTTGCTTTCATCTGATTACGATATAATTATAAGATTTCAAGGCGGGAACAACGCAGGCCATACTGTTATAAACGATTCAGGTAAATTTGTATTAAATTTACTGCCATCAGGAATATTAAGAGAAACGACAGTAAATATAATGGGTAACGGTATGGTAATAGATATCGAGCACCTCACAAATGAAATTAAGAAGCTTACTGACAAGGG
>JAENWH010000524.1 GCA_016650135.1 Peptostreptococcaceae bacterium | reverse complement strand
GTTCGTGCAGATAGAGGTATTCCTAAAAAACATTTCAAATTCTACTATGAATCAGTCATTTCTAACAGGTACCCACAATATGTTTTGTTGGATATATTGTTCCAGGATGAGACTTATACAGAAATGAGGAAAGTGCCCATCAAGAACTCTTTAATAGACACCTGTGATCCGCACTTAGAGGTACTTAGCCCAACACTCAATTCGCTTCTTGGCGAAAAAATGACAGCCTTTGCCCCAAATACAACAGGAATCCCCTATTCATCAGAAAAACATACAGAAATCATTAAACAAATGTTTGATGTTTCAAGAATAATTAAACATATACAACCAACCTCTTTAGAAATAGTAAAAGAAAATTTTTATCTGAGTGCGGAACAAAATATTCGATTCAGGAAACTGGTTGACGTAGCGTCCGAGCACGTGCTTGAAGATATAATCGATACCTCAATTACAATCCTAGCGCAAGGAAAATATAAAAAAGATGCATATGACAAACTTGATGAAGGAATTCGGAATATCAAAGGATATATCCATAGCGAAAAATATAACTACAATCATGCTGTGAAAGATGCTGGAAGAGTAGCACATTTAGCAAGCTCAATATTAAACAGCACTCCTTTCGTTAACTACACTCAAGATACTATAATTGAAGATTACGCCGACGAAGAACATCTACGCCGGATGAATACCTTAAAGAAAATAGACAAAGAAGCATATTATCATTGGCGACAAGTTTTAACTAATAAGGCGAAGTGAACCTTTGATATTCAAGGCATTCCTTTTCGCCCGTTTTCACAATCGCCCCAATCCTTTTGTATCTCTGAACGAAACCTATTGGCAAAAAAACCCAAGTGTTTTTTGCAACAATTTAAAATAAATTGCATTGGGCAATACATAAGTACATAGCTGCAGAACCTATGATAGAACGTGCAAATGCTGAAAAATTAATAAAACATACTTTATCCACAAAATATTTGTATTGCGGATAAAGTATGTTTGACGATTTCATGGCTATTTTCTGGCATGGAGCTGATAAAATGGATTGTGAAGTGCCGAAGAGCTCCGAAGAGTGCCGAAGAGCGCCAAAGAAGTATTAGAGGAGGTATCTGATAAGTTTGAAAAATGCAGTCGCCCTACAGTCAAGATAGTAATAAAATATAAAGTTAAGGCATCGATTAATTGGTGTCTTTTTTTATTCGGCGCGGCATACAAATATACTAATAAGAGGAATGATATTAGAATATTTGTAAAAAATGAGGCTGAAATATTTTAAAATTATTAACAAAAAGGTACTATTATATACCTTGTTATGCTATAATATAAACAAAGGAGGGCGCTAATGTGAAGTATTATGACGAAATGGCAAATTTGCAAGTTTTCAGTAAAGAAGAAATAAATCGCATAGTGGGCAATTCGAATGCAGCAAAAATGATATTAAAGAATTATGTTAGAAGCGGATTAATCCAAAAAATAAAATTTAACTACTATGCGACATATAGCATTGAAAATCATCAACCCATAGCGAATAGGTTCGTGATAGGTTCTAATATTAATAATGAATCCTATATCTCCCATCATTCAGCTTTTGAATATTATGGATTACACAACCAAGTTTTTAACACGGTGCATGTATCATCAGAGAAAAGCTTTAAAGAGTTTAAATATGATGAAATAAC
>JAENWH010000500.1 GCA_016650135.1 Peptostreptococcaceae bacterium | reverse complement strand
TAAATTATAAATATCTATATCCGGGTCAGTTGTTTCAACTACGGGGATAATCTCCAAATCATATTTGACTGCAAAGTCAAAGTCTCTTTGATCATGTGCAGGAACCGCCATAATCGCTCCAGTACCGTAATCCATCAGAACATAGTTGGCAATGAATATGGGCACTTCTTTATTGTTCAGAGGATTAATACAGTATCGGCCTGTAAACATACCTTCTTTTTCAAGGGTTGTTGATGTACGCTCAATGTCTGACATCTGACGGAGTTTTTCATTGAATACTTTAATTTCCTCTTCTTTATCTGAACCTGAAACTAATTCTTTTACAAAAGGATGCTCCGGTGCAAGCACCATGTAAGTAACTCCATATAAAGTATCAGGCCTTGTCGTGAATATTTTCATTTTTTTATCAAAACCGACAATATCAAAGTCAACTTCAGCGCCAACGCTCCTGCCGATCCAGTTTTTCTGCATGGTTTTTACTTTATTAGGCCATCCTTCAAGTGTATCCAGATTATCCAGAAGTCTGTCAGCATAATCGGTTATTTTAAAATACCATTGAGAAAGCTCTTTTTTACCAACTAAAGTTCCACATCTTTCACAACCGCCATCGACCACCTGTTCATTTGCCAGTACAGTTTGACAACTAGGGCACCAGTTTACAGGATTTTCCTTTTTGTAAGCCAGCCCTTTTTTAAAGAATTGAATAAATATCCATTGCATCCATTTATAATAATCCGGATGGCAGGTAGCAACTTCTCTGCTCCAGTCATAGGACAATCCTAATTCTTTTAACTGGCTTCTCATCTCGTCTATATTTGACCAAGTCCAAAGATTTGGATGAATTCCATTTTTAATTGCTGCATTTTCAGCAGGAAGCCCAAATGAATCCCAGCCCATGGGATGAAGAACATTAAAATTATTCATCGTTTTAAATCGAGCGATTACATCCCCAATAGAATAATTTCTGACATGTCCCATGTGAAGTTTGCCTGACGGGTAAGGAAACATTTCCAGAACGTAATACTTTTCCTTACTTTCATCTTCAATTGTCTTAAAAGTTCCCTGATCTTCCCAGGTCTTTTGCCATTTCTTCTCAATTCCAGCGAAATCATATTTTTCTAACATTCTATTCCTCCCAATTTAGTATTTCACAGTCGCCCCATACTTTTTCTATATTATATTTTTCTCTCATTTCAAGCGTAAGCACACTGACTATAACATCTCCAAAATCCAGCAATATCCAACCTGAACTAGCTTTTCCTTCAATGCTTTTCACAATAAGTCCTTCTTTTGCAAACTGGTCATCCACCTCTTCTGAAAGAGCCTTAATTTGCCTTTCTGAACCTCCTGATGCCAATATAAAATAATCTGCAATGGATGATTTTGATTCAATATCAAGGCAAATGATGTCTAAAGCCTTCTTGCTGTCTAATGTTTTAGCTGCCAATATCGCCATTTTTTTACTGTTCATTCATTTTCTCCTTCTTCATGTAATAATCTTTTGCTAGAACGGTATCATTGTCAAGATAAAGTCCTTTTTCTTCAATATATTTAATAGTATGTTTTAATGATTCCAACACGGCTTTATCTAAATTATCGAATGATAATTTTCTAAGCAGTTCTACACTTGGATAAATTCTGTTAGGTTCTGTAGCATCGGCTATGTATATGATTTTTTCTATTACAGACATTGCTTCTCTTCCGGTAGTATGATAACTTACGGCATTAATAACATCTCTGTCTGTTATACCATAATCTCTTTCCATAATGATTGCAGCAATTTTACCATGTGCAAGGTTTGGATTGTTCAGGTATTTTGAATCCAAGCC
>JAENWH010000042.1 GCA_016650135.1 Peptostreptococcaceae bacterium | reverse complement strand
TTTGAATCCACTTTTAAAATCTTATCCCAATATTAAAAACACAGAGGCTTAAAACCTATGTGAAACAGTAAGTTATAAACAAATCATATAACATATTGTTAATAACCATTGTTTTTTTTAATTTTGGCACTGATTAGTTACTTAATTTTTTGATTATGAAAAAACATATTTTTATATTATTAATTTTTTGTCTTTCGTTAGTATCGCATTCAGCATACTCTCAGAAAAACATGAAAGTTGTCGAACAAGATGAAATGAGCTGGTGGTATAATGTGCCAGCTACAAAATTTTGGGAGGGTCTTCCCATTGGAACAGGGCGTTTTGCTGCAATGATTTTAGGAAAAACCTCTGACGAAGTTATTCCTTTTAATGATGAGACATTATGGACGGGGGGGCCTTACAATCCCAACAATCCCAAAGGTCCCGAAATCTTGAAGAATATTCGAAAAGATGTTTTTGAGAAAGATTGGGTTAATGCAAACAAAGAGGCATATAAACTAAGCAGCGATCCGGTTAGTGTTCAATGCTATCAACCTATGGGAAGATTAAATATAAAATTTGAAGGTCATGATAATGTCGAAAATTATCTAAGAAAATTAAGCATGGATAGTGCATTAGTAACGGTATCTTATCGTTTAAATGGAATCGACTATAAAAGAGAAATCTTTGCAAGTTATCCCGACCAAGTGATAGTAATAAGATTAACTGCGAGTAAAAAGAGATCAGTAAGTTTTTCAAGTTGGTTAACTAGTTTACAACCTTCAGCTGCTACTCATGTTGAAGTTAATGATTTAGTAATGACAGGGACAACAATAGATAAAAATATTATCTCAGGGGAAAATGGGCTTGATGCTTATGCATATCGTATTTTACCACCTCAGATGAAATGGCAATCAAGATTAAAAATTATTACAGAAGGTGGTAATACTGACTTAAACAATAATAAAATTAATGTTAAGAATGCAGATGCAGTAACTATTATTTTGGCCGGAGCAACCAATTGGAAAAGCTGGAATGATATTTCAGGAAATGAAAAAGAAAAATGCAACAACTATATTTCTCAAGCATCTCAATATTCTTATGCTCAACTAAAAGAAAGACACATAAATGATTATTTCCCTTTATTTCATAGTTGTAAAATCGACTTAGGCAAGAATGCAAATTCAAAACTAACTACATCAGAACGTATGGATAAGTTGAGAGAAGGGAGTAATGATCCATTATATATATCTCAATATTTTCAGTATGGAAGATATCTTCTATTAGCAGGAGCAAGAGAAAATACCTTAGCATTTAATAATCATAATATATGGTTGGATGATATGAGCGGTAGATGGCGGGGTCGCTGGACATTGAATATCAATCTTCAAGAATGTTACTGGCCTGTTGAAAGCACTAACTTGCCAAATGTAAACGAGTCATTACTGCTTTTTACAAAAAACTTAGCAGAAGCAGGTAGAAGAACTGCAAAAGAATTATATGGATGTAAGGGTTGGACAGCTCATCATGGAACTGATGTTTGGTTCAATACAGCACCTACTGATGGAGATCCTCAATATGCAACTTTCCCTATGGGTGGTGCTTGGTTAATGCAGCAACTTTTCGATCATTACTTATATGAACCCGACATTAATTATCTCAAAAAGATTTATCCCTTATTAAAGGGGTCTGCCGAATTTATGCTTGATTTTTTAGTTAAGGATCCTGAAACAGGTTGGCTTGTCACCTGTCCTTCAACAAGTCCAGAAAATAGTTTTATTACTGATAAGGGAGAGAGATGCTCAGTATCTAAAGGATCAACTATTGATAATGCAATTATTCGCTGCTTATTTCGGGATTGTATAAAGGCTTGTAAAGATTTAAATACTGATGAGGCTTTCAGAAAACAAATTGAAGAGGCTATTACCCAATTACCACCATATCAAATTGGAAAATTTGGTCAATTACAAGAATGGTTATATGACTTTAAGGAAAGCGAAGTGACCCACCGTCATCTATCTCCTCTTTTTGGAGTATATCCGGATGATGACATTACATTATGGAAAAATCCTGATCTGATAAAAGCAGTGGATGTAGTACTCAAAAGAAGAGGAGACATCAATCTCGGATGGTCAGGTGCTTGGAAGATAAATATTCATGCCCGTTTGGAGGAACCTCAACAGGCCTACGACATACTTAAAAAAATGCTTACGGAAGTTAGTATTCATCCTAGGTCTGAAGATAGTCGAATAACCCCTTCTTTTGAAGGTAATCAAGGAATTCAAGGAATAACAGCCGGAATTGCAGAAATGTTGATGCAAAGTCATTCTTCGGAAATATCACTTCTACCCGCGTTACCAAAAGAATGGAAAAATGGAGGTATACAAGGCCTTAGAGCAAGAGGAGGATATAATGTAACTATTTTCTGGAATGAGGGCAAACTAAAGAATGCGTTTATTTATTCAAAATTTAGTAACAAATGTAGGGTACGAACTAAAACCAATGCAAAGATTTTATCTGCTGGCAAAGAAATAAAAGCACTATGTCCGGAAAAAAACGTATTGGAATTTAATGCAGAAGCCGGGAAATCCTATGAAGTAATTAGCTTATAAAAAAATGGAAAAACGAAAATGTAAAAACTCCGGTCTTGAATTATCAGTTCTGGGAACTGGCTGTTGGTCCTTTGGGGGAGGTGATTACTGGGGAGACCAAAACCAAAACGATGTAAACGATGTCGTTCATGCATCCGTTGATCTGGGGATTAATTATTTCGATACAGCAGAAGCATATAACGAAGGAAGAAGTGAATCTTCATTGGGGAAAGCAATTAGGGGGATACCAAGGGACAAGTTATTGATAGGAACCAAAGTCAGCCCCTCAAATTGTTACAAGGAAACACTAATTGGGCATTGCGAGGCTTCACTGGAACGCCTTGAAACAGATTATATTGATTTATATATGATCCATTGGCCAATACACCCCCATTCAATACGGCATTTTACCTCGGATATTCAGATTATTAAGAATCCTCCAACGTTAGTAGAGGCACTGGAAGCTTTACAGATATTAAAACAGCAAGGTAAAATACGAAATTTTGGGGTCAGTAATTTTAGCTTTAACCGGATGAAGGACATGCCGCTTGAACAAGTCGCAGTGAATGAACTTCCCTATAACCTGCTTTGTCGGGCAATTGAATATGATGCATTGCCAATATGTGAGGGAAACGGGATTGGGGTAATTGGGTATATGGCATTGTTACAAGGAATTTTGGCAGATATATATCCTTCATTGAATGAAGTTCCTGTCTGGCAAAGGCGTACGCGACATTTTAACTGTAATAGCACAAAAGAATGCAGGCACGGAGAGGAAGGAGTTGAAGCTGAAACGAATGTTGCATTAGCTGATATCCGACGTATTTGCAAAGAGACAGGCCTTTCCATGCCTGAACTTGCCATTAAATGGATATTGGGAAACCCTGCAATCACATGTACCCTGGTAGGTTCAAGGAATATTCAGGAATTGGAAGCGAACGTAAAAGCAGTAATCTGTCCGTTGGAAAAGGAAATCAAGGATGAGTTGGATCGGATAACCTTACCGGTTATGGAAAAACTTGGAAATCATTTCGATTATTACGAAAGTAAAGAAAACGACAGGACTTTATAAAAAATCAGAAGAAATTAAAAGTAGTCTGAGAAATAACAAGAAACGGGGCTTTAGTTTTATAAAACGATACATTTCTGAATTAAGAGATATCTATCGTACCAAAGTCTGATATTCAAATATGAGATTTATTTAGAAGTAAATCCGTGAAGTTAAAATACATAAAATATTTAATATAAAATCGAATGAAAGCACTTGTTTTAGAGGATTACAATAGGTTTGTTTATAAAGATGTCGTGAAGCCTGTTGCAGATGACGATGAAGTTCTCGTCGAAATAAAAGCTGTAGGTATATGTGGAAGTGATGTACATGGAATGGATGGAAGCACCGGGCGACGTATTCCACCGATAATCATGGGGCATGAAGCATCAGGAGTAATTGTTGAAACCGGTAAAAATGTATCTGGTTGGAAAATTGGTGACAGGGTTACTTTTGACTCAACCATTTATAAACTTGATGATTGGTACACCCGCAATGGGCACTATAACCTGAGTGATAACAGAATGGTATTGGGTGTCTCATGTAATGATTTCAGAAGAAACGGAGCTTTTGCCCAATTTGTTAATGTCCCAAGTCATATTCTTTATCGAATACCTGATAATGTGTCATTCGAACAGGCCGCGACGGTTGAGCCGGTTGCAGTTGCTTTACATGCGATTAATCTTTCCGGCGTAAAAATAAACGATACAGCAGTTGTGTTTGGTTCCGGTATGATTGGTTTATTTATCATCCAGTTGTTGAAGCAAGCAGGATGTAATGTGATCGCAGTAGATATGCTACAGGAAAAACTGGATATGGCTAAAAATGCAGGAGCCGGTGTTATCCTAAATGCCCAAACTGACGATGTATCTGGTGAAATTCGAAAACTTACACAGAACAGGGGGGCGGATTTTGCTTTTGAAGCTGTGGGCATTACGCCAACTATTAAATCTGCTATTGAAAGCCTACGGAAGGGAGCTACTCTGATAATAGTTGGCAACCTGTCATCGACTATTGAATTTCCATTACAAAAAGTGGTGACTCAGGAGATTACTGTCAAAGGTAGCTGTGCAATCAATGGAGAATACCCTGCTGTACTTGACCTCATTTCAAAAGGTAAAATCAATGTAGATGATATGATCAGCGCAGTGGCACCCCTATCAGAAGGGGCATTGTATTTCGACAGACTTTATAAAAAAGAACAAGGATTGTTAAAAGTTATACTCAATCCATAAAAAAATATTTGATATGACCGAAAAATTAAGAACCGGAATAATAGGATGCGGAAAAGTGGCAGGAATGCATGCCGCAGCATATACTACAATACAAAGATCAGCTTTTACGGCGGTTTGTGATAAAGATGAAAAACGGGCACAAGAATTTGCCTCCAAATATGGGGTTAAAGCATATACCGATGTTAATGAAATGGTGAGTAAAGAAAAGTTGGATTTGGTAACGGTATGTACCCCCCACCCTGCACACAAAATTCCAACAATCGATGCGCTAAATGCAGGAGCCAATGTTCTGATTGAGAAGCCATTGGCATCTTCGCTTGAGGATTGCGATGCAATGCTTGAAGCAGCCAGAAAAATGGGAAAGGTAATAGGGATGATTTCGCAACGTCGATTTTACCCACCCTGTTTACGAATGAAAAGAGCAATTGATGAAGGAAAAATTGGAAAACCTGTTTTAGGTACTGTTTTCATGTTTGGCTGGAGAGATAAAACCTATTACAAAAGTGATCCCTGGCGGGGAACATGGAAAGGTGAAGGCGGTGGTGTTTTAGTTAACCAGGCTCCCCACCAGATAGATTTACTTCAATGGTTTATGAATGATGAAATTGATGAGTTATATGGTATTGCAAAAAATTTAAACCACCCTTATATTGAAGTGGAAGATACGGCATTGGCGATTATTAAATTTAAAAATGGAGGGATCGGAAATATTATAGTGAGCAATTCCCAAAAACCAGGGATTTATGGTAAAGTGCATATTCATGGAGAAAATGGATATTCAGTCGGAGTTCAGACAGATGGAGGTGCGATGTTCATAGCAGGCATGTCAAATATTTTGGAACCACCTGTAAATGATTTATGGTCAATTCCTTCAGAAGTAGATGATTTGCCTGGTTGGGTTAAAGAAGATTCCGATTTCTTTAATAGTATTAATCCTACGGAATACTTCCACCAATTACAAATTAGAGATTTTATTGATGCCTTACTTGAGGGGAGGAAACCAATGGTTACCGGAGAAGAGGGGCGTGTAACCGTTGAGATTTTCACAGCAATATACCGGTCCACCAGAGACAATATGCCCATCAAATTTCCCATCAAATCAGAGATTGACAAAAACGATTTTGATAGTCGTGGAAACAATAATTAAAATTTATTGGTGTGAGATTAAATATATTTAAACGGCTTTGGATCCTTTTACTCTCTGTGGGCCCTGGTATATTTTGTATCGGATATACTATTGGCACCGGAAGTGTAACATCAATGATTAAGTCTGGGAGCCAGTATGGATTGCAATTATTATGGGTCCTTTTTATAAGTGCATTTTTTGCTTGGATATTAATGGAATCATACGGACGTTTTGCTGCGGTTACAGGCAATACGGCTTTGAATAGTTTCAAGAATAAATTGAAATGGGGCAAATTCTGGGCTATCCTTACAATTATTGGAGTCGTAATTGGCCAATGGAGTGCTTTATCCGGGATACTCGGGCTTACCAGTAACGCTATTTATGAAGTTATGAGAATGTTCTTCCCTGCTATTAATGAAAATAATTATTGGGCAGTTTTGGGAATTGCCGTAGCTTTAATCATCATAATGTATGGTTTTTTACTGGTAGGTAAATATTCCTTTTTTGAAAAAATGCTTGTGATTTTTGTAACATTAATGGGGATTTCTTTTATCCTTTCTATGTTCATGGTTCTTCCTTCTCCGGCTGAAATTGCAAAAGGTTTTATTCCACACATCCCCCCTGGAGGAAATTTAATGGTTGCTGCATTTGTAGGCACAACGATGGCTGCTCCAACATTTATTGTACGACCCCTTATTATAAAAGAAAAGGGATGGGATAAATCTCACTTGAAAGAACAGAGTCGCGATGCACTGATCTCTGCAATATTTTTGTTTGTACTTAGTTCGTCAATAATGGTTGCAGCAACGGGGGCACTCTTCCACGAAGGTAAAATTGTAACTAAGGTTTTAGATATGGTCTATGCATTGGAGCCCGTTGCTGGCAAATTTGCAGTTGCTATATTTATGTTTGGTGCCATGAGTGCCGGGCTATCATCCATATTCCCGATATTAATGGTACTTCCATTATTGATAGGCGATTACAAGCAGGGTAAAATGGATCTCAAATCTCCAACATTCAAGGTGTTGGCGGCAATAGCCTGTCTGGTTGGCTTGGTTGTCCCCGTATTTGGTGTCAATCCAATTATGGCTCAAATAGCTACACAAGTTGCTTCTGTGTTTATTCTGCCGGTTGTTATCGGAGGAATTTTAGTTTTAATAAATAGAAAATCACTAATGGGTGAACACAAAGCCAACTTATTTTTTAATGTTGCCCTATTTGCTGCTTTGATGTTTTCATTGGTAATTTCTTATACTGGGATTTTGGGGTTAATTGAATATTTTACAAAGTTATAACAATAAAATTATGAAATCCAAAGCGTTAAATTACTTTTTTTGGTATAGGCGTTTAGACCGCCCACTATTTTTATAATGCTACATTCGTTGCATGAATGTACGAAATCAATTTAAAGGCGTGAACTCCATTAAGTTCCATAATACATTTTCTAGTGATGATGACTGTTATCAGTACCTGGCTGAAGTCAAGTGTCGTGATACCGGTTATCAATGCAGAAAGTGTGGTCATACAAAATATTACAAAGGCGTAAAGCCTTTTTCAAGACGATGTATGAAATGCAAATATGATGAAAGTCCAACTGCAAGAACCATGTTCGACAAATGCAAATTTCCCCTGCAACTGGCTTTTCACATTGCATTCAAGATAAGCACAAAGAAGAAAGGAATGTCTTCATTAGAGTTATCTCAGGAATTTGAATTACGTCAAAAGACCTATTGGGAGTTCAAATGGAAAATACAACAAGCCATGCAAAGCAGTAAACTGCATCCAATCAGCAGTATAGTTTATGTCGATGAATTCTATATCGGCGGAGAGGAAGAGGGCAAACGAGGTCGAAGTAAAGGAGAAAAAAAGCTTGTCGTTGTCGCTCTTGAAATTGTCGAGGGCGGTGTTAGACGTGCATCTGCTCAATGTATCAACAATGCAGCTGTTGCTGATTTTGGAAATATTCTCGGAGGGCTATTCACTCAATTTATAATAAAAAAAGGGATAGAAATCCCCAAAGCAAGGAAAATTTCTGTAGGTATTTTTGGGTCAATGATGGCATTATCTCTGATATTGGAATCTTTCATTATAAATGGTCCCATAGGTGCACTAATTGTACTGGCTGTTGCAGGTTTTGGGTATGCAACATACACAACAAATACAATGGCATTTCCGGCCGATGTAGTACCTAATAAACGCTACTTGCTTCAGTGTGGGGGATTGCTAGTGTCGGAGCAGGTTTAGGTGGCTTCATTTTCCAGTCCATATCGGGCGTTGCGATAAAAAACTTATCAGTTCATTTCGATCATACGATTGCATATAGCGCCGTTTTTATTGGATATGGATTTATGGCCCTGATAGGATTAGCTATCGTGCTTTTTCTGATGGGCTCTCTTGTCCGTAACGAAGAGTTGCAGGCTTATGTCGATAGAGAAACTATATTAAAAGGGTAAGCTAAACATTAACCAGTATTTGTCAAATGAATGGAATATGAAAAGAATGAAGAACTGGATAGCAGGCATATTTGTTTTTTGCAATTGAGTTTTTTTATAAGTAAGAACCCTTTTTAGTCTTTATACAAATATCAATTATGAATAAAATATTTTATTTTGTAGTTGTCTCGTTTCTTATCCATTCCTGCATCAATAATGTCAAAAATAGGAATGGATATGATCCAAAAATTAGTAGTCAGATAGATAGCCTCATAACCCGGATAACCCTCCAGGAAAAGATTGGAATGATTCACTGCAACTCGAAGTTTACATCAGCCGGGGTTAAACAACTGAATATTCCGGAGTGGCACATGTCTGATGGGCCAAATGGGATACGAGAGGAGATAAGCCGTGATTCCTGGGATCCGGCGGGGTGGACCAACGATTCATCGTCCTATTTTCCAACAGGTGCCGCATTGGCAGCGACGTGGAACCCTGATCTGGCCTACCAGGAGGGAGAGGCTTTGGGAGAAGAAGCGCGTTGGCGAGGGAAGGATGTATTGTTTGGCCCCGGAATTAATATTCAACGAACACCTCTTTGTGGTCGTAACTTTGAATACATGAGTGAAGTAGAGACCTATCCTGTCAACTTTAGAGGAGTCCGTAACGAAGAATTGCAGGCTTATGTAGATAAGGAAGTCGTATAAACCTGATATTCTTTTAATTATTTGATGATTTGAATAATGTAAATTGAGTAGTTGAAAATATAATTTATTGATATGTTGAAGACAAAATTATTACATCCGGAGATTCTTTCAATATTGGGAAGCAATGGTCATGGCGCAAGAATATTGATTGCAGATGGTAATTTCCCATTTTCTACTTGTCCGCCTCCCACAGCGAAAAAGGTATTCCTTAATTTTGCTCCCGGAATGCTATGTGTAACAGATGTTTTATCAATCCTGAAAGATTATATCCCAATCGAATCAGTAATAGTGATGGTACCTCCTGACGAAAGTAAACAAGCTATCCATTCTGAATTCGAAGAAATATTGGAACCTGATATTTCTATAAAAAAAATAAAACGGTTTGAGTTTTATGAGGAAGTTAAATCAGTCGATACCTGTCTTGTAATTGCAACCGGCGAAATCAAACGGTTTGCAAATATTCTTTTAGTTATTGGAGTAGTTAAATTATAATAAATCGAATAGTTACATTACACAATTTGAAATTGCGCTTTAAATCTAAATTATGGAAAGACGACATTTTATTAAGAATGCCACAATTATAAGTGGAGGATTGGTCCTCGCAGGAAATTCTGTTATGGCAAATGCCGATATTCTATCTCCCAATAGAGGCTCTTTGGTTCGATAAATCAATGCGCTGGGCACAGCTCGCTTTTGTTGAAAATGATCCGGGCCGCTATGATCCTGATTTCTGCCTTAATTATTTCGAACGTATACATGCTGATGGAGCTTTGCTAAGTGCAGGTGGAGTTGTAGCGTTTTATCCAACTGATATACCCTTGCACCACAGGAGTAAATGACTTGTTAATTTCGATCCTTTAGGGGACATGGTGAAAGGTTGCCGTAATATGAACATGTCAGTAATTCTGCGAACAGACCCCCATGCAGTAAGACAGGACGTATATGATGCCCATCCGGACTGGATCGCAGTAACTGCCGATGGAGAAAAACGTCGCCATTGGGCTAATCCGTATACCGGAGCATCCTGACCCCTGCTACCGGATCATGCTGACCCCCTTTTATTTAAACTACGGCATAAAAATATTATAATTTTCTTAAACTATTGTTACTTTTTAACTCAAATCGGTGAGCTGTATGAACGATTCTATC
>JAENWH010000209.1 GCA_016650135.1 Peptostreptococcaceae bacterium | reverse complement strand
GCAGAATTCACATTCACTGTTGGAGAACAGGAATTTTACAAAGAAAAGGGATTCGAAAACGAACCTCAAAGATGTCCAGAATGCAGACAAGCAAAGAAAAGACAGAGAAACAATAATTATTAATTATTGAAAAATAGGCCTAACGGCCTATTTTTTTTATTGTCCTCTTTACTTGTTTTCATTAAATGTTTGGCTCTGCCCAGCTTGATTGACAGGCTGATTCCAAACAGGCATTTCCTTCTTATTTATTAAAACTTATGTTAAATCTCGTTCCGGATCCAACATTCTCCACCCAAATCTTTCCCTTGTGTTCTTCCACTACACTCCTGACGACTGCAAGCCCAATTCCGTTTTTACCTCCGCTGCCTTTATAGAACCGATTAAAGATATATGGCACATCTTCCTGAGAAATCCCTTCCCCATCATCTTCAACGTATATCAATATATTTTCCCCTTTGTTTTTACCTGTGTTTTTCTTTTCCGTCTTTATTTTACAGCTGACCACTATTTTCGTTCTTGCATACCGTACGCCGTTGTCAATAATATTCAATAATGCTCTCAACATGCTTTTTTCGTCACATTCAAACATGACAGGCTTTTGGTCAAACTCATAAACAAATTCAACCCCTTTATTCAACGCTCTTGCCTTTTCAGTAATACAACAATTGGACAATATTTCTCTGAGGTCACAATTGATTTTCACGTAATCCTTGGAAATATTGTCGGTTTTCGAAATATAAAGCAAATCCTCCACTATTTCAGTCAATTTATCTGTTTCTTCTAAAATAACATCAGCCGCACGCTCACTCTCAATGACTTTATATTTAATCGCTTCAGCGTATCCTTTCATTGACATTAATGGGGTTCTTAATTCATGAGAGGCATTTTGGAAAAATATTTTCTGTTCTTTATCATATTTATCCAATTGCACTGCACTCTTGTTCATGTTATCCGCAAGCCGGGAAATTTCCCGGTCAGAAAAATCAACTCCACATTCAGTAAAATCTCCTTCCCCTATTCTCTCGGCGAAATCAGTTAGTTCTTTGATTGGCTTTGCTATTTTTCCGGCTAAGATAATCGCGGTTAAAGTGGCAAGAAGGAAAGCAAACGCTAAAATCAGAATAAGCATCAAATTTATTTGAACTGCCAGTTCAATGTTGCTTGATATGTCAACAAAGAAAACCATATATAACTGCTGAGGCAAATCACTTGTATTCACTTTAATCGTTGCAGCATAATAATCTCCGAATTCCGTTGTCAGCCTTATCATTTCGCCATTGCCAAGTTGATACCCTCCTGATTTTATCTTCTCAATAAGGGCTTTATATTTCTCTCCATTATTCATCAATTCATTATCTGACTTTGGATATTCCAGGCCGTAAGTGTCATTGATAATCAGCAGCTCTGCTCTTGATTTCATTTGAGGCATCCGGTTATTGTCTCCAATGCCGACGCCCATTTGGTTCCCGTTATTTTTTTCTACTATGCGAATTGCTGTTTCAAGCTGATTAATAGCATTTTTTTCTATATTGGTATTCACAAGGGAATTAAATGCTAAAATAATACAGCAAAAAATCACACCAATTAAAACGAGAATACTGATTAGTACCCTTGTCTTGATGCTCCTTTTCCCTTTTTCAATCCCCATCATTTTTTCTCCTTGATATTTAATCTGAATCCAAAGCCCCAAACCGTTTCAATAACAACATTACTGCCAGCAAGCTTTTTCCTGAGCCTCTTAACCGTATCATCTGCCGCTCTGGTCTCCACCTCACTGTTGTATCCCCAAACCATATTTAACAGCTCATCACGAGAAACAGCTTTATCCTTATTCTCAAACAAATAAACCAGCATATTGTACTCGTACGGCGTAATCCCTATTTCAGTTTCATTGACAAATACCATTTTACTGTCTAAATGAATAGAAATATCACCAAACTGAATCTCCCGTTCATTTTTTTCTTCCAAATCTGAAACAACTCTTTGTGTCTTTTCGAGTTCTATTCTTCTGAATATTGCTTTGACTCTCATTACTAAAGACATAGGGCTGAAAGGCTTTGTGAAATAATCATCACTTCCCAAAGTGATTCCCTTTATATAATCGGCATCCGTATCTCTGGCCGTAAGCATTATGATGGGAACGATACTCTTTTCTCGGAGCTTCGTACATATTTCAAAACCATTACTGCCTGGCATCATGATATCAAGGATAACCAAATCGCTTTCCTTCCTCATGAATTCATCGTAAAGCAAATCCCCTGTTTCAAATTCTTTCACGTCATAATCCGCAGACGCTAAAAAATTTTTCACAAGTTTTCGAATGTTTTCTTCGTCATCCGCAATATAGATCAGTTTATTCCCCATAGATTTTCAAACCTTCTCTTTTATGCATGCTTGCATTGTGATACCTTTCAATAATCTTTAATCCTTCCGGAGTTGCTGTTCCCTTCAAAATGTAATTGTCTATTTCTTTATAGGTAATACCCATTTCTTTTTCATCCGTCTGTCCTTCGAACAAGGCTGCAGAAGGAGCTTTTTCAATAATAGATTTGGGTGCATTTAAAAATCTCAGGAAATCATAGGTTTCTCCAACGGTAAGATCTCCAATCGGGTTGAAATCAAAAGCGCCGTCACCCCATTTAGTAAAATATCCCATATAAATTTCGCTTCTGTTCCCTGTCCCGCAAACCAGCATATTTTTACTTTGTGCAATTGCATAAAGGGTTGTCATCCTTAACCTTGGGTTTACATTCGTTAAAGCTTTTGCTGATACCTCAACATCAGACAGACTCTTCTCAAATTTGTTTTTAAGTTTTGTCAAATCAACGGTAATAGTCTCTATATCAAATTGTTTCGCAACCTCAATTGCGTCAACTGTGTCTTCTTCATAATTACGCTTTGACTGGCATGGCATCATCACCCCAAGCGTATTATCACAGGCCATCTTAGATAATATTCCTGCAAGCGCACTGTCTTTGCCGCCGCTGTTTCCATAGACGATTCCTTCAGCTCCACTCGTTTCCAATAAATTTCTAATAAATGCTATCCTATTTTTTAATTCTTCTTTATAATCTCTCATTTTTACTCCCATCTTTCAGTTAGGGCCTGGTGGCGCAGTTATCCCCTGTTATCATTGAAATTATATCATATTTAAGGGAAAACCGTTATTCAAATAATTTTTTTAAAATAATTTTTTTCCATTTTCATATTGACATTCTTCCGACTTTGTATTATTGTACTAATTGACTAATACAATAATACAAAAGGAGGTTTCATATAATATGACAAATCAGTTTCAGTCAAACACGCCAATTTATTTACAATTGGTAAACAAGTTTAAGCATAGAATCGTCTCAGGGGAATTAGCAGCCGGTTCTAAGCTTGAATCAGTAAGAGATCTTGCCCTCTCTTTTGAAGTCAATCCCAATACCATGCAACGGGCACTTTCAGAATTGGAAAGAGACGGTCTTGTTTTCGCCGAGAGAACGGCAGGACGTTTTATTACAAAAGATAAGGAGTTAATCATAAAAATGAAGGAATCAGTTGCACAGGAAATCATCAATCAGTTTCTATTACAAATGGAAAGTTTAGGTTTTTCCAGCCAGGAAGCTGTCAATCTGTTTATTAAAGAAATTGAAGAAAGGAATGTATAAATGAACACACAAATTACAAATCAAATACCAGATGCTGAATCAAATATATTAAATATTAGCAATCTGAATAAAAACTATCCAAAAAAGTCGGCTTTATCCGGTATCAACCTCACATTAGAATCAGGACATATTGTAGGTCTACTAGGCCCCAACGGAAGTGGAAAAACAACTTTAATGAAAATTCTAACAGGAGTAATCAAGGATTATAGCGGGTCTGTTACTATCAATGGAATGCTTATTGGTCCTGAAACAAAGGCTTTAGTATCTTATTTACCAGACAACTCCTATTTTAGTCCATGGATGTGTCCTTTAGATATGATTTCTCTGTTTAAGGATTTTTATGCGGATTTTAATGAAGATAAATGCCTTGATATGCTTCACAAACTAGGTCTTAACGAAAAACAAAGAATCAATACGATGTCTAAAGGAATGATTGAAAAATTTCAGTTGTGCCTGGTAATGTCCAGAAAAGCCACCTTTTATGTTCTTGATGAACCTATTGGCGGTGTAGACCCTGCAGCAAGAGATTATATACTCGACACCATTTTATCAAATTACGATCCAGGTTCAACAATTTTGATGTCTACCCATCTGATATCTGATGTAGAGAGAATCTTCGATACAGTAATTTTCCTTAAAGAAGGACAAATTGTTTTGCAGGGAGACATTGATAATATAAGGACTACTGAGCAGAAATCAATAGATGAATTATTCAGGGAGGTATTCAAATGTTAGGTAAATTAATAAAATATGACATACGATCAACTTGGAGGGATTTTGCCGGTATTTATCTTTCCATATTACTTGG
>JAENWH010000040.1 GCA_016650135.1 Peptostreptococcaceae bacterium | reverse complement strand
TTATCTTTTCTTGTATTTCTCAATTTCTCTATCCTGAAAAATATTACCTTTTGTATCAATGCCCACAATTACTCTCAAATCTTCGACAAAGAGTTTCTTGATTGATTCCGTTCCCAAGTCGTCATATGCAATTACTTCACAACTCTTTACCTGTTCAGAAATCATTGCGGAAGCTCCACCAATACTTAACAAATAAACCCCGCCATATTCTTTACATAACTTAGGAACAAAATCAGAGCGATCTCCTTTACCAATCATTGCAGTCATACCGAGCTGGAAGGTCATTTCAACAAAATTATCCATTCTTATGCTAGTAGTAGGCGCAATAGATCCCATATTACGTCCAGGTTTCGTGGGACATGGTCCTGCATAAAATATTGATTGACTAACAAAATCAATCGGTGGCTGACCACCCTCTGCAAGTGTTTGTTCTATTCTTTTATGTGCTGCATCTCTAGCTGTATAAACATAACCAGTCAGATAAATAATATCTCCAATTTCAAAGTCTTTAACTACTTCCTTAGTCAAAGGTAGATTTAATCTATATTCCTTCATTTTTAATACTCCCTTCTGACCATTGTATTTCTGCTGTAGCATGTCTACTTGCATGGCATTGAAGATTAACAGCTACAGGTAATGCTGTAATATGACAAGGGAAATAATCAATATGAACATCTAAGGCAGTAACGGTACCACCCATTCCTAAAGTACCAATCCCTAAGTCATTTATTTCTTCTAGTAATTCTTTTTCTAACTGTGCATATAGAGGTTTAGGATTATGCTGTCCAATGGGACGCAACAATGCTTTTTTTGCAATCCAAGCACAAGAATCCATAGTTCCTCCTACACCCACGCCTACAATAATGGGTGGACAAGTCTTACCTCCTGCAGAACGTACAGTGTCTATAACAAATTTCTTTACTCCTTCAATACCTGCTCCAGGAATTAATGTAGTGAAACTTCCCATATTTTCGCTACCGCCACCTTTTGGCATTACAGTTATAATTACCTTGTCTCCATCGATGATTTCAGTATGTATTACTGCCGGAGTATTATCATTAGTATTAATTCTATCCAACGGATCTCTAACGATAGATTTTCTTAAATATCCATCTGCATATCCTCTGCGTACTCCTTCATTAATCTGATCTACCAAGGATTTTCCCTCCCAAGCAACTTCTTGGCCGATTTCCATAATAACCACACACGTTCCTGTATCATGACAACATGCAATTTGCTTTTGCTTTGCAAGTTCAGCATTTTTAATCAATAACTCCAATGTATCACGGCTGTAGGATGATTCTTCCTTTTTGAGTGCTCCTCGAAATGCATCCATAAGGTTATCGTCCAGTTCGTAACAAGCCTTCATGACTAGCTTCGAAATTACAGTTATTACTTCGTTTGTATTGATAACTCTTTTCATGATTTCACCTCCATATTATATTCATTTATTATATAAGCAAATTACGTGCCACCTTTGAAAAGGTATATTAAACACTCTTTTCAAACAATTATTCCAAAAAAAATGTTGCATGCAACATTTTACTGCAACACGCAACGCAAACAATATTTTTTCTTATTATTTTTCATTTTTTTCCAAAAATCTCCATAAAGTACTACGATTAACTCCTAAGTATTTAGCAGCCTTTGTTTTATTGCCTTCTGTTATCTCTAGCGACCTTTCTACTTTTTCACGATCCAAGGTTACTTTCTTATACTTTTCCAAAAGATTGAAATCAGAGAAGTATTCATGAATTAATCCCATAATATTTTTCTCATGCCCAATTACAGCAATTCTCTCCATCAAGTTTTCAAGTTCCCGTATGTTACCTGGCCAATTATATTCTTTTAGTGTATCCAATATCTGCCCAGGAAGAATTAAATCTTCGTTACATCCATACTTTTGTAAAAAAGTTTTAGCAAGTATCAATATGTCGTCCTTCCTATCACGTAACGGTAATATCGCTAACCGTAATACATTTAAACGGAAGAATAAATCCATACGAAAATTGCCCTCTTGTATTTCATTAACAAGATTACGATTGGTTGCTGCAATGAACCGAACATCCACAGGGATAATTTTATCGTCACCTAAACGCATGACATTTCGTTCCTGCAACACACGCAACAGTTTTCCTTGCAAGTTTATTGGTACCTCCCCAATTTCATCCAAGAAGATAGTACCCCCTTCTGCCATTTCAAACATTCCAGCCTTACCACTTTTTCTTGTGCCGGTGAACGCTCCATCTACATACCCAAACAGTTCGCTTTCAAAAATGCTTTCAGCTAAAGAAGCACAGTTTATAGCCACAAATGGTCCATTCCTTCTGGAACTGGCATTATGGATTGATTGTGCAAACAACTCTTTTCCCGTACCGGATTCGCTTGTAATCAAAATAGTAGCTTCCGTCTTTGCGAAGTTTTCTGCAACCTGTTTGATTTTACAAATTGCCTCGCTACATCCTATAATGTCATCAAAATGATATTTAGCATATAACACTTTTGAGTACTGCTTGTAACGAATACTATAATCCTCTTTCTGCACTGTTTTTATATCCTTTAACGTGGCCATTGCACCGACAATTTTCCCCTCATTAACTAGAGGAATTCTATTGTATAAAAGCGTAAAAGAACCTATAGATATCACATCGTTGTGAAGTTTGGCCTCTGGATTCAGCGCATCTGAAAGATTTGCAATAAGCGGCATCACCTTCAAAAGCGCTTCACCAATCACAGTATTTGAATCAACACCAAACACCTTGCCTCCAAAATCATTTACCAACGTAATTTGACTATTTTTATTTATTGACACAAAACCATCACCTGAATAATCAAGGATAGTGTGTAATTCTTTTGCTTGTCTCTCCTGAGCCAATATTATATTTAACATTGCCTTCGCGTCGCTATATGCTAACAACACTGCTGCTTCACTTGAACCCAAAAATACTGTCGGCATTCCTATTTCCAATGCTACTTCAGTTTGCATGGCGCCACCAATAACAACGTCCACACCATTATCTCTACCTTCCAACATTTTAGTTCTTCCCTCTTTCCAATCCTTAATAACACACTGCTGAATCTGTAAACCCAAAAGTGGGCCAAGAGAAGCAAATCCTTGTAAATGATTTGAAAAGCCAGCAAACATAATATTCTTACCATATTTCTGTGCTTCCGAAATTGCGCATACAGCATCATCTAAAACCATCTTTATTGCTACAACATGGTTTTGTAACTTTTTCCGCATTAAAATAGCCGTTCCTCCTCGAGAGATGAAAACTTTAGCACCTTTATCTTTTAATTTTTCTGCAACCGCTACACCCTGCTCCATTAAGCCAACATAAATATCCATGTCTAAATCATACTGCTGCTTTGCCCTTTCAGCTACCGCCCCAATTTCTTCATTGGGCGCAATTAAAACGATCAAAGACATTTTGCATTCCCCCTAAAACTTTATTACTACTTCCCTCATATTTTACACCCTTTAGTAATTTACATAGTCTTTGTGAATATTTTTAATAATTCAGAAAGTTCTGTTGTTCATTATAAATTATAGAATCTCTAAAAATTTTATAATTTGACCATATTAGAATAAATATAGAACACAATAGGATAATAATAGGGAACCGAATTACTATATATTTACTAGCTTTTTTATTTTTAAATTTGACAAATCTATTCTTCACAAAAATAAATTTCTCCTTTGTGTAAATCTATTTAATTCTGTATTAATATCTTTACTATTGTATCATAAAATGACATAAATTCACCAAGGATTCATTCACTTTTAAGTTGCATGTGTTTACCTTTATAAATTATTAAAAAAATATGACTAAAAAGTTAGCAGTAAATTCACTCTAATCTTTTAGTCATATATATAATTTAAATTTATTAAAAGTGTTGAAAAGACTATGTATATAGCATAAAAAGTTCTTTAGAATAGTAAGTGCTCGAGAAAATCTTGAACGGTAACATTGCTAGGAAACAGACGAACAGACCTCTATGAACTGAAAGAAAGAGATAAATAGAAAAAACTAGAGTTATGAAGAAATGATACTTAACAACTCTAGCTTCAAATATTGTTTACTCTATCTAATGACCTATGAGGTCATTAACTGGGTAGGACACGATATATTGTGCCCTCCTGTTTATTTCTAGAAAAACAAACCTGTTGGAAAGGGTACATACAAAATTTTAGAGAATATTAAATATAATACTCCGATTTGACATCCAGCAATAATTGAAGATTTAACATACGCTTTAATATTTCGCTTTTCACTTAATATGCATAAAAGTATAGTCAAGGCCACAAAACTGGTAACAACAAACCCTATTTTCTTAAACAAAAGCACCCATGCTAAAGTTAGCAATGCCACTAAAATAACATTTTTATTATTATCTAAAACAAATAATTCAGAAAGAGAACCATTTACTCTTGACTTGATAAGTAAGGCTATCCCTAATACAATAAGTATTACGATTATAGCTCTCGGAAATATTTTGGAATACACGGTCATTTTACCAAGTGACGGCAAAAAAAGTAACGAAACGATAATCATAAACAATCCACCATATAAATCAGTATTTCTTTTCATTACATAGTCACTCCTTTATGTTTCCTCTCTCTATACATTCTTATAAAAGGCCATGCAGCTGAAATAATTGTGATAATTATTAAGACTATGGATATGGGTCTTGTAAAGAATATCATCAAAGGTTGACCTGATGCCTTCCCCATTAGAAATCCTTGAACAAATCCCTTCTCTGCTATTGGTCCTAATATTAAGCCCAGTACAATAGGTCCAGGATGGAATCCAAATTCTTTTAAAACATATGCAATTAGACCACTGATAAACATCACGATTACATCCATTACATTATTTCTAATGGCATAAGAACCCATAATAGTAAGAAATATTACTGAAGGTACAAGAACTCTCTCAGGAACCTTAGTAACTGCTTTGTACAACGACTTCCCAGCCCCTAGACCGATTATAAGAATCATAAATTGTCCGATAAGTAAGGCCATCATAAATCCATACGTTATTTTCGCATTAGTTGTAAATAATTGGGGACCTGGCCTTAGCCCTTGTATCATTAGTGCCCCATATAAAACTGCGGCCGCTGGAGAACCAGGTATGCCGAGTGTTAAGAGTGGCACCATGGATGATCCAACGGTTGCATTGTTTGACGATTCTGTTGCTACAACACCAGCTGGATTTCCTTTGCCAAAGCTCTCAGGATCATCAGATGATCTCTGCGCTTCATTATAAGCCACTAGGTTTGCTATATTTCCTCCCGCACCTGGTAAAATTCCAACGAAGGAACCGATAATTGATGATCTGATAAAATTGAATGGTTTTTGAAAATTGTTTAAAATTGCTTTTTTTATTACGCCCGTTTGTTTCTCAACATGCACGTCTTGTTGTTTATTCTTGTTAAGCTCTCCGGCGATCCTTAACATTTCAGGAATACAAAAGAAACCAATTAATACTGTCAAAATTTGTATACCGCCTTGAAAAGTAGAAATACCCATAGTGAATCTAACATCTCCACCGATAGGCGCCACTCCAATCATACTTATCAGTAGTCCAAAAATACCACCAGCTAAGCCTTTCAGCATGGATTTTGAAGCTAAGCTAGCTATGATTGTCAACCCAAAAATACTTATCCAAAAATATTCTGGAGGGCCAAATTTTAATGCGATTTTTGCTAAAGGGATTGATAAAAAAATTAATACTAAAACTCCTATTATTCCTCCACCCGCTGAAGCGAAAGTCGCTGTGTGAAGAGCCTCTTCACCTCGCCCTAGTTTTGTCATTGGATAACCATCAAATGTTGTTGCAATAGAGGAAGGCGTACCTGGCGTATTAACTAAAATGGCTGAAAAACATCCGCCGTAAATTGCCCCCGTATAAATAGCTCCTAGAGTTGCCAGCCCTGCAATAGGATCCATTGTAAAAGTAAAGGGTACTATTAGGGCAACAGCCATTGTAGCCGAAAATCCAGGTAAAGCTCCGGCAATCATTCCACCTGTTGTTCCTAGTAACATAAATACAATAATTTTGATATCTAATACTGCAATAAATGCGTCTAGTATATTATTCAAATTTTTCCCCCCCTAATTGATTTATATACACCCACTCATATGAGTGGGTGTATATAAAATTATTTTATTAAACCTAACTCTTTTAATAACTTTTCATAATACACTTTTCTTTCACTAACTAATTTCTTTGATTCTGCAGGACCATAGTCAAGTATTTCAAATCCCATATCTTTCATTTTTTTAAGGTACTCAGGTTGTGCATTAATTTCCTTAAAGGCAGCCGCTAAAGTATTTACTATTTCATCAGATAATCCTGGTGGGCCTGAAATTCCACGATATGCACCTTCAACATAATCATAACCTAACTCTTTGAATGTAGGAGTATCTGGAAGAGCCTCAACTCTTTCTTCAGAAGCAACTGCTAGTATCTTCAGGTCTTCACTATGATTAATTCCCATAGTTGTATATGTCATTAATCCCATTACATGGCCACCTAATAATTGTGGAATGGCACCACCAGAACCAGTTTCTGGTATGTAAGTAGTCTCAATTCCAGCAATTTTGTTGAACACCAATACGCCAAGATGGTTTGCACTATAGCTACCACTTCCTGCAAGTGTTACAGCTCCAGGATTTGCTTTTGCATAGGCCACAAATTCATCGACAGAATTAATTGGGCTATCCTTAGCAACAGCGAGTATATTAGAAGTAGCTTGGAAGTAATAGATTGGAACCAATTGATCTGTCTCATATCCTGCATCATCTCGTACTAAAGGCTGGAGTATAATATGAGGTAAATTTGAACCCATTATGTTATATCCATCAGGTTTAGTATCTGATACTAATTCCTGCCATCCAAGAGCACCTCCACCACCAGGTTTGTACTGAACAACAACACTTTTACCTAATATTTCCTCTAAAGGCTTTTGCTGCATTCTTGCTGTTATGTCAGATTCTCCGCCTGGATCAAATGGAAGTATATAGTTTACAGGTCTTACCGGATATTCTCCTTTTGCTACGTCTTGTGGAGCGTCTTTTTCTGGTGCCGCCTCAGGTTTCGTAGAACATCCACTAAAAGCCAACACTAAAATCAACAATGTACTTACCAACGAAGTTATTTTTTTAAATTTCACTTTAGAACCCCCCTCATATTTTTAATATTTACAGACATTAATATTAAATTTTATTAATCCCCCCTTTATGAATAATATGCTTATAATAAAGATTAAATTAATCCTTATTTCAAGTTATTTTTTTTAAAAAGCTGCTTAATGCCACCGGCTTGAATTATTTCCATAATGTAATCAGAGACTTTTTCCCCCTGAATCACATTAGTATTTGACTTGTTTTGAACATAACCTTCAAGAAAATTCACTTTTAAGATATCCCCAGTGTTAACTTTTTTTGTTATATCAGGGCAAACCAATACAGATAATCCGAGGTTAATTGCATTTCGGTAAAATATTCTCCCGAAGGATTCAGCAACTACAGCACCAACCTCTGCATGAATGAGTGTGATGGCTGCATGTTCACGACTAGATCCACAGCCAAAGTTTTTACCTGCCACGATAATATCCCCGGGGCTCATCTTGTTAACTAATGATGCGTCAGCGCCCTCCATGCAGTGTTTAGCAATTTCATTGGGATCAACTACATCCAAATATCGACCTGGATATATCTGATCAGTATCGATATTGTTTCCATAGACAAAAGCTTTACCTGATATTAGTTTCATAATCATAGACCTCCTTTAACAAAAGTCTTGCATCCACTAACTCTCCCATAAGAGCAGAGGCTGCCACTGTTGCCGGCGATGCTAAGTAGATAAATGCTTCTGTGCTGCCCATTCTTCCTGGGAAATTGCGATTGGATGCGGTTACACAAACCTCTCCTGGAGCAAGTATTCCTTCATGAGCCCCTAAACAAGGTCCACAGCCTGGGGTAGAGAATGTTGCGCCTGCTTTTACAAGCTCCTCAACATACCCTAGTTGGCTAGCTTCCAAAAACACTTCATTAGAAGCTGGAATGATAATTAAACGAGTTGTAGGATTGATCCTTTTTCCCTTAAGTATATCAACTGCTGCTGCAATATCATCTATCCGTCCACCGGTACATGTTCCAATGAAGGTTTGATCCACCTTTATTTTTGGTACATCCTCTATGGAAACAACATTATCAACACTGTGAGGCATAGCAACCTGTGGACTTAAATGGCTTATTTCAAAGCTATAAATCTCTGTGAACTCAAAATCAGGATCAGTTTCTAATAAATCAAACTCTTTATCAGTTCTACTATGGATATAGTCTAAAACTTTTTGATTTGGCTTCATATATGCAGTTTTAGCGCCCATCTCAACAGCCATATTACATATAACCATTCTTTCGGAAACACCTAAGCCTTCTACATACGTACCCGAAAATTCTATTGCTTTATATACAGCAATGTCTGCCCCTAAGTTCCCCAAAATATGTAGTATGACATCCTTTGCCATTACACCTGATTGGGTTTTCCCGTTTATCTCTATCTTGATAACCTCTGGAACTTTAAACCAAATCTCTCCAGAAATCATAATCGTTGCCATATCCGTTGCTCCTACACCTGTTCCAAAAGCTCCAAAGGCACCGTGAGTAGTGGTATGAGAATCTGTTGCAACCAAAATCATACCAGGCCAAACTACTCCAGCTTCAGGCATAACCTGGTGACAAACCCCTGTATTCACGTCAAAATGATGTGTTAAACCTTGCTCACCAACAAATTTTCTCATTTCTTTATGATTTTGTGCGGCTTTTATGGTAGGCGTTGGGGCATAGTGATCAAATACAAAACATAATTTGTCTCGATCCCATACTTTTTTACCTCCCATTTCATAGAAAGAGTAAATTGTCTGTAAATACAAATCATTAATTTCTGCAAAATCAACCTTAGCTTTCACAATATCTCCTGCAGTTACCTTATCCCTTCCCGCGGCACGGGCTAACATCTTTTCTACAGCATGCATAATTAGTCCTCCTATTATTCGACATAAGGCAAAGTAGAATTAGCAGCGCTCATAATAAGTACTTTCGCATCTTTCCCCATTTCTACTAATGCTTTATCTAATGCTTCTTCCACAGATTTAGCAGGCACAAAGAAGCATTCTCTTGCCAAATCATCGGGTAAATCAGAAATTAAGTAAGCTTTCTTCTTTTGTAAAACCATGCAATAAACTACAGCCTTGTGTGCACCTAATACAAATTTTTCTTGTATCCATTTTACTGGATCATCGGGAGATTTAGCTCTCATCATCCACTCTTCAAAAGTAGCTTCTCCTAATAATTCTCCACATTTTGCAAATAGAATGATTATGCCCCCGTCTTTTACAGCGTAACTAGAATTTTCGAATCCCTTTTGGGCTTGATACAAGTTAATATCCTTGGGATGTCCGCCTGGACAACAAATAACAATATCTGCCTTTTCAGGTATAGGACGTTTATACATCATGTCAATATATTTACAGCCTTCGCGGTGAGCATTTGTAGGGTTACCCGATACGCATTTGACAATCTCTTTTTTTGAATTTAAAACCGCATTTACTATGAACTTAACGCCACCCATTTTTCCAGCTTCGTCAATATCTTCTCTCATGGGGTTCCCATCTATCTTTCCAGGCATTGTTCCAGGTCGAATCATCATAACATGGTTTGCTTGAATCGACTCCTTGCTACATACTCCAGGCATTAAAGCCTTATATCCACCACTGTAACCAGCTTTATAATGAAACTCTAAGTTCCCAGTAGCAATTACAAAATCGGACTTTGATACAGGTTCGAAAATCCATATTGGTGTACCCCTGGAGGTATCCCCTATATAAACGCAGTTATTTCTATCATGATCAATACACTTTATTCGATTATACACCTCTTCTCCGACAAGTTTCTTCTTTTCTTCTTCTGTATGAGAGCGATGATAGCCTAATCCAAAAACAACGGTTATTTTATCATCAGTAACACCTGCAGCATTTAACTCATCTAAAATAGGTGGCACTAATAAATAACTGGGAGAAGGACGGGTGATATCACTACATAGTATGACAACGTTTTCTTTTCCCTTTGCTAATGTGGCTAAAGGCTCGGAACAAATCGGTTCCTTTATTGAATGTCTAACCTCTTGTAATTGATCCGATGCACCCGGCAAATCTTTAGGTATTAATATATCCATGATATTCTGAGTAGGTACAGAAATATTATGGTATTGTGTACCATATTTAAGCTTCACTTCAGTTTTAGTATTCAAGCTAA
>JAENWH010000299.1 GCA_016650135.1 Peptostreptococcaceae bacterium | reverse complement strand
TCGAGCTGACAGGAAACCTGAACATGAAGACACCTGTTCCATGTGTGGAAAGTTTTGTGCAATAAGAAGTATGAATAAAGCGCTTGCAGGAGAGATTATTGATATTTTGTAGTTAAGAACCTGATTGTATTGAAGGGGGGGTTATGTTGTTGATATGTTTTCTTGAACATCAATCTACTAGCTGGAAAGCCATTAACTAAACTTTATTTATTAATGGAGCACTGCTCCGAAAGAGAATCTAGGATGCATTAATAGTAGGATATAGCACCTCATTTGGCGCAATTAAATTAATTGATTCCCTTAATTTTTCATTCTTGATTTCCCTCTAAAAATTCAATTAAAAGGCTAAATCTCAACAATTTAGCCTTTATTACATTTTTGTGGCCAATATAAGACAGTATTGAGCACAAAATGATAATTAAATCTGGAATGAAGCTCAAAAAATGGATAGACTAGAATGACAAAGGCTGGAACAGATAGGGAGGCTTTTTAATTAGTCACCTGTTTGGTGGCCTGGAGGAGTTCTACCAGAGTTTTGAGCCTGGAAGGAACTCGTTTTAGTCAGGGACTCGCTCATTGATTTTAGCGGGTCATTTATGGGGATGGTGGGGCAGGTGTGATGGATAGATTGCTTAGAAAACCAAGAGACTAAAAGGACCAAGCAATAATATAAACTTTGGGATAGGAACCTAAGAATCCAAGAGCAACTGACTATAAATTGCTAAAACAATTGATAATAATTTGGGGTCATGTTAATATGATGTTGATAAATAATTTTGCACTTATTGTTTATTAAGTTATCTTATACTGAAGCAATTTAAAGAATAGAACTTATAAAAACTGTCCCAAAAAGTGTTGCCAATCCAGATCAATTGCTTATGCAGAGAAAAATCCATTTCTCATTATTATAAAATACATAAATATTTTCGATTGGGGGATCTAAATAATGTTATTTAAAAATCTATTTATTGAGTATTATAAAACGACTGAAGATACAGTTGTTTTGAAAAATGAAAACAATTTAATCTGTTTTTTTGGAGCAATACTTATGCCTATAGGTTCATTATCTAGTGTTTTGACATTTCACTATTTTATGTATGTTGATTTTGCTGAAGCATGGTCTAAAAGTCTTGTTATGATAATCCCAGGGATTATTTGTTTGCTAATGCCATTAATACATATAAGTGAATATATTAAATTATATTTAATATCCCTTGTATTTTTAATCTTTATAGTCTTTTTCCCGTTAAATTTTTATATTTATATTGGTCCAGCGGTATGGACAATAGATTTTTCTATAATTTTATCATCGTTATTATATTCAAATAATCGTATGTTAATAATAGTTATAATAGCAACTTTTCTTAATATATTTTATTTTGATTACAATAACGTTGTATTTACTAATTGGTCGATTTTCTATCAAGCCGAAATTATATCATTGTTATCTTTATCAATGGTTATTATAACTATCCATATAATTAATAAAAAACGCACTCAAATAATAAGCAAACAATATAATGCTATTAATAAATCTGAAGAAAAATTGAAATTAACCTTGGAATCTGTTGGCGATGGAGTTATAACAATGGATGGACATGGGAACATAGAACTTATGAATCCGATTGCTCAAAAATTGACTGGTTGGTACAACGATGAATTCATTGGAGTGTCAATTGATAAGGTGTTTGATATTATAAATGAATATACAAGAGAGAAAACTGAAAATCCGGTTAAATTGGTATTCAATACAGGAAAAATTGTGGAGTTGGCGAATCACACGCTACTTATATCCAGAGATGGAACAGAAAGATTTATTGAAGATACTGCAGCGCCAATCATAGATACATCCGGTGAAATTATTGGTTGTGTATTAGTATTTAGAGATTCCAGTGAAAAAAAAGAAAAGCAAAGGCAAGTTGAGTATCTTAGTTATCATGATCAATTAACCGGATTATATAATCGCAGATATTACGAAGAAGAATTAAAGCGTTTAGATACTAAAAGAAATCTGCCTATCACTGTCGTCTACGCAGATGTTAATGGATTGAAAATAGTTAATGATGCACTTGGTCACGACCAAGGTGATCAACTCATCCAAAAGGTTTCTGAAAGTTTCAAGGCAGTTTGTCGAGCCGATGATATCATTGCCAGAGTTGGTGGCGATGAATTTATGATATTACTGCCTAAAACTGATAAAGTAACCGCAGACAATTTAATTGAACGGATAATAGCAACTACTAATCAGATTGAAGTATCGGGTATTAAAACATCTGTCTCTTTTGGATGGGATACAAAAAACAATGAAAGTTGCCTCGTCATGAATATTATAAAAAATGCTGAGGAATTAATGTACCAAAATAAAATTCTAAACAGTAGCAGCAATCGGAATGTAATTGTAACGAGTATCCTCAACACCTTACTTGTTAAATCTCCCAGAGAAGAAGCCCATTCTTTAAGGGTAAGCATATTATGTGAAGAGATTGGAAAGGCATATCATTTAAAAACTGACGAATTAAAAGCGCTAAGCATATTAGGAAAACTACATGATATAGGAAAGATATTTATAGATGAAAGCATTCTAAACAGCTCAAATGAATTATCCCATTCAGAATTTGCTCTAATAAAAAAACATCCTGAAATCGGATACCGTTTGTTAGGTTCTACAAGTGAGTTTAATGTCCTTGCGAATGATGTACTTGCACATCACGAAAGATGGGATGGGGCAGGATATCCTAACGGTTTGAAAGGCGATGCGATTAGTTGGAATGCAAGAATATTATCTATAGCTGATTCTTATGATGCGATGGTTAGTGAACGTTCATATAAGGCAAGTTCGAGTCAGGAAGAAGCGATTGAAGAAATCAGAAGAAATGCAGGTACCCAATTTGATCCTGAAATTGCTATGGTATTTATTGAAAAGGTTATTGGTAAGTTTTAAGCCGGTGGAGCTTGAAAAAGTAGTTGGTAAGCTTTCAGCTGGTGGAGCTTGAAAAAGTTGTTGAGAGTGCAAAATGAAGTCTGTAAATCAACAAACAAGAATGGCTTTCTATGATAAAATAAATCATTGGATTGGCGAATGAGAAGTACCTGCATAAAAAAATATCTAAATGGAATAAAGCTCGACAATTCTAAAACTCCTCAAGCAATTACAAAATTGATAACAACTAGTATTGTAGGATACCAGGATTAAATAATATTATTAAGAACAATAGAAGCTGACATACCATTAAAAGGCTAAATCTCAACAATTTAGCCTTTATTACATTTTTGTGGCCAATATAAGAACAATGGGAGTTACAGCTGACAATTTGAAATTTGGCAGCTACATTGAGGAGGCACTGAGGCAATTTACCATAGGGATCACGCTAATATCAGTGGTTT
>JAENWH010000030.1 GCA_016650135.1 Peptostreptococcaceae bacterium | reverse complement strand
CCAATTGCCTCCGTTAAAGTTTCATCTCCATGGGGATCATAATATCTCCAGCATTTTAAAACAGTACCGCTGACATTGATGGACCCTGAGTCATAAAAATGCTCATTCAAATTTGTTAAACCCTCTTCCAGGGCCATGGCTGTTGTCAGCAGTTTAAAAGTTGAACCCGGTTCAAAGGTATCGCTTATCATTGGATTTCTCCACATATTATTCCAGTAGTTCATCTTATCCACATCTGACAGAGTATCTACATACGCTGCCTGTACTGGATCGATTGGTACTCTTGGATTGTTTGGATCATACTCAGGAGACATGGCCATTGATAGAATTTCTCCCGTCTTTGTTTCCATGACAATCGCCATTCCACGATTTGATCCAGTCTTCTCCATGGCTGTGGCCAGGGCTTTTTCCGTATAATGCTGCACGACTTCATCTATCGTCAAAACAAGACTTAATCCGTCTTCCGCTTTGTAATACTTTTCAATTCCATAGGATAAACTGTTGCCCTTTACATCAACATTTTTTATCCATCTGCCTGGTGTACCACTTAGAATTAAATTGTATTTACTTTCAAGGCCAACCAGACCTCTGTTATCATCCGTCACACTGCCTAAAACCTGCGAAGCAAACGCACCTAGAGGATAATATCTTTTAACATCTTCCTGAATGTCTATTCCTACAACTGCTGCTGTTTTTATCACATCCGCTTTTTCTTTGGAAACGTATTTAGCTATCTTAATCCTATCGGAACTTTCACTTATCTCACTTTTTAGAGCTATTGGCTCAAGTTCTAAGGTTTTTGCAAGTAAATCAATCGTAGCTTCAAATTTTTCATCTACATTTTTCACAAGTTCCGGACTTTGAACAAGACCAGGTGTAACCCAGATAGAATAGGTAATGGCACTTATCGCCAGGTCCTTGCCGTTTCGATCATAAATAGCTCCACGCTTTGCGGGGATTGGAACATCCTGAGTCTGATATTTTGTGGCGATTTTCTGATAATCTTCACCCTTTACTATCTGCACCCAGCCAATTCTTACGATCATCAGTGTAAATACAAAACAAATCACTGCGAATCCTATTATTATCCTTTTTTTGGTTCTCTTCCCATTAGTTGTCATTTTATCCCTCTGAACAAAAAACCAGACATCTCATTATTATAATTAAGTTACCTGGTTGATCTTAAAATATTAAATTGTAATATTTTTTATTGATAAGCCTCAGATTTGATAATCATGGCAAAATCTCCAGAAGTTTCCTGTTCAGAAGCAATAAATACAAATTCATCCATTGTTGGATAAACCATTCCAAGTTCTGTTTGTGCCTTTACTTCCAATGTTTGAATATTTGTGGCCTCATTTATCTGTACAGTCAGATTTTCAATTTCTCCTCTGATCATATCATTTTCCTTTATGGTCGCATTTACCTGGTATTTAATATTAGCTGCATATGCCGTTGTAACTACAAGGCCAAGCCCAATAACTCCTATAAGGATAATTGCTAATAAGAGAATTCTTTTATTGTTTCTCAACATTTCATCTTTCATGAACGTTTACCCCCTTACTGCTTCATATTTTTTCTGTGATTTATTTTTTTATGCAATCCGACTTATATTTTTTCTACAACTCTCAATTTTGCGCTTCTTGCCCTTGGATTCAACTCAAGCTCTTCTTTTGATGCAATAATCGGCTTCCTGCTGATTTTTTTAACATCCGCTTTTTTACCGCATACACACATTGGAAGATCTTTTGGACATTTACAAGGGTCGGCTCTCAAATTGAAAATGTCTTTTACTATTCTGTCTTCGAGGGAGTGAAAAGTTATGATACAAAGTCTGCCCCCCGGTGCCATTGTGTCACAAAACTCATCAACTGCACTTTCCAGTTGACCAAGCTCGTCGTTTACTTCAATTCTTATTGCCTGAAAAGTCCTTTTCGCCGGATGAGGGCCATCTCTTCTCGCAGCTGCCGGAATAGCAGCTTTTATTACCGTCACAAGTTCAAATGTTGTTTCAAGCCTCTTCTCTTTTCTGGCCTTTACAATAAATTCACTTATTCTTGATGCCCACCGTTCTTCACCATATTTTCTGATTATCTCATTCAGTTCTTTCGCTGAATATGTATTTACTATTTCCTCAGCCGTTATATTGTCTTCCGCGTTCATTCTCATGTCCAGCGGCGCATCCTGCATATAAGAAAAACCTCTTTTAAAATTATCAAGTTGAAAAGAGGAAACACCCAGATCCAGCAACGCACCATCAATTTTCGAAATCCCCAATTCCTCAAGGACAGCTTTTATATTTGAATAATTGCTTTTCACAAAATATTTCATGCATTGGAAGTCTTTAAGTTTCTCCATTGATGCGTTCAATGCATCCTGATCTCTATCTATTCCGATTAAAATTCCTTTTTCACTTAACTTTTCGCAAATTCCTGAAGCATGACCTCCACCGCCCAAAGTTCCATCAACGTATATTCCATCCGGCTTAATGTTTAAATTTTCTATGCATTCATCAAATAATACTGACGTATGCTTAAATTCCATATTCGGCCATTTTCTGAGCAAAATCAGAAGACTCTAATTCTGTTTTGTTCTCAGCCTTTCCCCACTCTTCCTTACTCCAGATTTCTATTTTGTTCAAAAGCCCTACTGTTACCAGGTCCTTTTCAATATTTGCATATTCTCGTAATTCCTGAGGTATAATAATCCTTCCCTGCTTGTCAATTTCAGTTTCAATTGCATTCGCATAAAAATGCCTTATAAATGCTCTGACGTTTGAATCTGAAGATGGCAACTCTGAAAGTTTTTTCATGAATTGTTCCCATTCCGAGGCGGGATAAATATATAGACATTTATCAATACCTCTAGTCAGGACAAACTTGAAACCAAGTTCTTCCCTGTATTTAGCAGGCACAATCATTCTGCTTTTTAAGTCTATTGAATTTTGGTATTTTCCCATTAACATAGACTCTACCCCGTTCTAATTTTGATATATTCCCACTATACTCCACTTCACTCCACTTGACAACAAAAAAGATAAAAAAAACAGGCAAAAATGCCCATTAATTTTCATCTTTTTTCAATTCTATTCTTTACATGAATCATATTACTATATATTGTGCAATTTTATTTTAACCCTTCTATATATATAACACGTCTACAAATTCTTTTTAACCATTTTTACCCAAAATATGATATATTAAATGTATATAAAACAAAAAAGGAGAGTGAATTTTATATGAAATCAACTGTTAAAGTAACTTTGTTTTTGATGCTGGCCTTAATAATGGTCGTTTCTATGGCAGGGTGCAATAATCCAAAACAAATTGGCAATACTTACGAAGAACCGGAAATCACTATTGAATATTTGTCCACAGAATATGTGGACCAGCTGATTCGGGATGGCGGGACTCATTTTTTTGGCAGCCTGGAAATAACTGAAGACAAAAACGGCAATCCTTTTGTTACGATTGCTGAAAAAGAATTAGTGATGGATAAAACTCATCCAAAAGGATACTATATTGCAGACAAAAACCTGGAGTCTGTCTACCCTCTGTCATTTGAGGCAAGAACAACACATTTGACTGGAAAAACAAGCATTGCTAATATAATGACTTCAGAAAATTTTGTTAAAGCCGTCGCTTCAGATAAGAAAATGGCTATGAAAACAACCTCTGATGAGAGCACATTGAAGTTTTATGATATATACGTAATAGGCGATCAAGTTGAGCTTATCTTAGCCCATTACCTGAATTAGAAAGGATTATTTATGAGTTATTCGATTTTTAGCAATTTACCTGTTCCAGACCCGGTAGCCTTCACCATTTTTTCTTTTGATGTTATGTGGTATGGTATACTGATCGCGACAGGAATCATACTGGCTACAATTTTTGTGTATTACAGAGCGCCTATGCACGGCATTAATCAAGACCGAAGCCTTGACTTCATTTTAATTTGTCTTCCGATTGGAATCATAGGTGCCAGAGCCTACTATGTTTTTTTTGAGTGGGATTATTATGCCGGGAATATATATAAAATAATAAACATTCGTGAGGGTGGTCTCGCCATACATGGCGGGTTGATTTTCGGCATGCTGGCTGCAGCGATTTTGTGTATCATTTGGAAAATAAGGCCTTTCAATCTGTTGGATTTAGTTGTTCCAGCCATTGCTCTTGCGCAATCAATTGGCAGGTGGGGGAATTATTTCAATTCAGAGGCTCATGGAGGGCCTACCAGTTTGCCATGGGGAATCATCGTGAATGGAGAGATGGTGCACCCGACTTTTCTTTATGAATCAATATGGTGCTTTGTTTTATTTATCGTATTGCTGCTGATTGATAACAGGCGTAAGTTTGAAGGACAGGTATTTTTACTTTATGGAATCCTGTACTCGATAGAAAGATTCTTTGTAGAATGGCTTCGTACGGACAGCCTTATGCTGGGAAGTTTAAAGCAGGCTCAAATGCTAAGTCTCTCAGTTATAGTGGTTTTTTCAGTTTTATACATAATATTAAATAGAAAATCAGATTTTAAGAGAAAGAGGAGAAATTAATGAAATTAGGTATAGTAGGTTTACCAAATGTTGGAAAGAGCACACTTTTCAATGCAATCACAAAAGCTGGAGCTGAAGCATCCAACTACCCTTTCTGCACGATTGAACCAAATGTAGGCGTTGTGTCTGTCCCGGATGAGCGTCTAAAGGTTCTGACCGAAATGTATAAGGCACGCAAAACAGTTTATACAGCCATTGAATTCTACGATATAGCTGGTCTGGTTAAGGGAGCCTCCAAAGGAGAAGGCCTTGGGAACAAATTTCTGGGTCACATCAGAGAAGTTGCCGCAATTGTTCATGTTGTAAGATGTTTTGATGATCAGAATGTTGTTCATGTAGAGGGTAAAATTGACCCGATATCTGATATTGAAACAATTAACACCGAGCTGATCCTTTCGGATATGGAAATTGTTGAACGCAGGCTTCTTAAAGCGCAGAAAAATGTGAAGAATGACAAATCGCTTCAGGTTGAAATAGAATTACTGAAAAGGCTTTTGGAAATTCTTGGCAAGGGCATTTCTGCCAGAACCATGGAGTTGACTGAAGAAGAATACGAATATATAGAGGCAATGGATCTTCTTTCCTTTAAGCCTATCATCTACGCCGCCAACGTATCCGAAGAAGAGATTTCATCAGATGTCGAGAATGAATATGTCAAATCAGTCAGGGCTTTTGCCGAGACGGAAGGTTCTGATGTTGTTGTAATATGTGCAAAAATAGAGGCTGAAATTTCAGAGCTGGAGGATGATGAAAAGCAGATGTTCCTTGATGAACTGGGAATTGAAGAATCCGGACTGGATAAGCTGGTAAGGGCATCTTACCACCTTCTGAATCTCATTTCTTTTTTAACGGCAGGTGAACCTGAAGTTAGAGCCTGGACAATAACAAGAGGCACAAAAGCTCCAGGCGCAGCAGGCAAAATTCATACAGATTTTGAAAAAGGTTTTATTCGTGCTGAGACAGTAGCTTATGACACCCTGATTAAATGTGGCGGCAATCTTGTGACTGCTAAAGAAAAAGGTCTTCTGAAGTCAGAAGGTAAGGAATATGTGGTAAAAGACGGAGACGTGATACACTTCCTGTTTAATGTATAATACTTCATACATAATTTATGCATAATCAGGCATATGCAATGGGTAATAAAACTATATAACCATATAATAGGGGCTGCAGTAATGGCAGCCCCTATTTTTTTACGAAGTCTATAATTTTTCACGAAACCTGTACTTTTTTTACGATGTCTATAATTTTTTGCCAAGCCTGTACTTTTTTTGACGAAAATTGGATATTTTATACGTTTTCAAATAAAAAAAATCATTTTAGGATAAACCATTTTTTACCATTTATACAATATGTGCGATTTATGAGGCAAAAACGTATAAATATTTTTGTTTTGGCACGAGAATTTATACGTTCTATCTACTAAATATTAATAAATAATATAAAATTAACAAAATATGTAAGTTGGTTATCGCTAAAATTATACTTATTATCAGTTTTCTAAGGTGAAAACGTATAATTCAAAAAAAAAATTATACGCTATCAGCAAAATTTAGCTTAAATAAGATAAATCCGCCAAAATTTCTACTTACTTAGGAAGAATCCACCAAAATACGAAATAAATATATTTTAATTTCGCAAATTTAGCCTATAGTTCCATAACTACTTGATCTATATCGACAAAACTCTATAACTGTCATCTTGCAAATATTTTGTCAATGGCTCACCCATCAGTTTCACTTCAATGCCCATACCTTCAATTTGATCCACCAGCCCATATCTTTCTGCGCATCTTCTACATGCAAACACCTTCACTCCAGCATCCATAATCTGCTTCATAAGGTTTTGCACCTCCAGGCTCTGGCACAGCAGTTTGTTTGATGATCCCCATGTAATAAGATTACATTCTTTCCACCATTTATTCTCGTTCGCCTTCATCGTGTACATCAAAATCATGTTTAATGCAGTTTCTTCATCATCAGTTGTCCATAGTATAGTCAATTTTTCAATTTTCATCCTGTTTTTCTCCTATCATCATTATAATACTTATAATTTATTAATTTTTACGGTAGCATGTATCCAATATCGGAAGCAGCGGAAGGATAGGCATAAATCAACCGTTTCAATTCCTTTGCAGATATGCTGTATTGAATTGCCAGCGCAAAATGATTAATCAGTTCATCAGCATAACTGCCCATGATATGAGCCCCTAAAATCAAATCCGTTTCCTTGTCCACAATCACCTTTGCCATAGCAAATGAATCATTGGTTCTTTTATATGTATACCAGTCAGACATGTCAACGTTGATAATCTCATAGATGTAATCCTTTTCAATGACCTGGGCTTCTGTCAATCCAACTGATCCAATTTTAGGAACAGTAAACACAACCGTCGGCAAAACCTTATAATCAGGGGTGACTACATTGCCTTTCAGTATGTTGGCAGCGGCCATTTTCCCCTCATTGACAGCGATTGGCGTTAAAGGAAGCCCATGAGAAATTACCGCATCTCCTGTCGCATAGACAGAGAAATTACTGATGTTCTGCAAATACTCATTCACAAGAATACCTTTGTTGATATGCTCTACTTTACCTGCTTCCAGATTCAATCCTGCTATGTTTGCGATTCTCCCCGCTCCATTCACCACCAGTCCGCCAGTGATTTCAACTTTCTCCTTATTTGCCACACAGTTAACAATAAAGCCTTCGTCATTTTTTTCTACAGAATCGACACTTGTCCCTGTATGTACCTGAATTCCAATTTTTTTTGATTTTTCCAGCAACATCTTCACAATATCCTGATCAAAATTGGCAAGAGGTCTATCTTGCGTTTCAATAATATGAACTTCGGCACCAGTTCTAGCCGCAATATGTGCAAATTCAAAGGCGATAAAGCCTCCTCCGACAAATACTATTTTCTTCGGCAGTTTTTCAAGTTCAAGAAATGCTTCACTGTCAATCACATGCTCATTGCCCTTAAACGGTAAGGGCATCGGTATAGACCCCGTTGCAATAACAATATACTTTGCTTCATAAATCTGGTCTTCTACCTGTATTTTATTTTCTTCAATAAATTTAGCATGTCCGTGTAATATGGTTATTCCTGCATCCTGAAGAGATTTCTCTCGATTCTCAGGAACGCCCTCAGTAAAAGTACGTTTAAATGCCATTAAGTCTGTCCAGTTGATTTCACCGGCAGCATCAAAGCCCTTGCCTTTCATTCGCTGATTCCAATCCATCAGCTCTGCAGCTCCCACCAGAATTTTTTTAGGATCGCATCCTCGAAGTGCACAGGTTCCGCCAAAAGGTCTTGAGTCTACTATAGCGACATCCAAACCTCCTTTTTTGCATTTCATTGCTGCACCCATTCCCGCAGCTCCAGCTCCAATCACAATTAAATCAAAAATGTTTTTCATGCGTTCACTCACCTTTCGAATATTCAGGTACTGGTAAATATACTATTTTTATAATCATATAAATAGTATATCTTAGAATTATCTCATTAACAAGTGTGCTCTGTTGCCAGGAGGTCAAAAATGACGAACCATCTGGAAAACAGAATCCTTCGAGGGTAATAAGGAGTCTCCAGACCGGAGTAAAGAAATTGAGGATTTATGTGAAGGATTTTGAGACGAAAAAGAAAATTGTAAAAGAGTATTCAGCCAAAAGACTCAATTCATTGCATAAAAATGATATTCACATGATTATCATTGACAAAGATAAATGCATTGACCAATTACCGACAGTTCATTTTTGTGAAAATGGGGTCTGCCGCCTGCCTAAACTGCTTACTGATTACAATGTCTAATTCTATTGGATTTGTTTGGTATCATTCCATGACGTTTGAAATCTTCCCCTATTTATATGCTCTGCGCCATCGCAAATGTAAATCAATACTGTCTTATGTTGGCCACGAAAATGTAATAAAGGCTAAACTGTTGATATTTAGCCTTTTAATTGAATTTTTAGAGGGATAGCAAGAATAAAAAATCAAGGGAATTGATTGATTTTATTGTGCCTAATGAGGTGCTATGTCCTACTATTACTGTATCCCCAATTCTCCTTCGGAGAAGTGATTCATATCTTGCATTTATCAACTATATGATGTGACACAACCATAGAAAAAGCTAAACTGATTAACTAGATTTTGTCAGGAATTTTTTTCAATAAAAGTATCTGCTGCTTATTTAAATCATAAGTCAAAAAGTTATGATCGGCTGTTGCGGCGGCCAATAGGTATGAATGTGTTCCGCTAAGGTCAGAAGTTAGTTCCGACTTATTTTTTTTTGCAATATCATAGCCAATAATCTGTTTTGATTTCCAATCATTTATTAATAGAGTGCTATCGATAATATCAAAAGAAAAAACCATGATATCGCTATCACTGGAATCATTTATCTTTATTGTCGTTTTATTCACTAGGTCATATGCATAAAGATCAATATTAGACCCCAGTAATTCGCCTGCACACCAAATCACAAATTTATCGTTTGCTATCGGATTTGCAAATTCTGTTTCTTTATCAAAATCGAGTTTTGCTCGATATTCTTTATGCTGCAGATCATAAACATTTAATGTGTTATATTCTCCGCTGCTTGTAACAAAAGCAATTATGCCGTCATTTATATGCGCTCTAGTATAAGGGGACTGTCGAGCGATTGTGCTACTGATTAATTCAATCTGATCATTTATGGTATCATAAACAAATAAACTACGCTTATTTTCTTTATTTGCTTCAAACCAGGACAAATAACGCTCATCAGATGAAAGAAGTATTGTAACGGCACCATCTTCAAAAATTTTGACATGGGTTATCTTTTGAGTAGCCAAATCATACTTTTCAATTCGTGTCTCATTGTTAATTGTTAAAACCCAGAATAAAGAAGTTCCCGTTGCATAAAGCTCATTTATGTAATGTCCTGAATTTTCGATGTGAAAAATCGTTTTATTCTCACCTGTTTTAAGATCATGCATCACGACATTTGTTGCCAGATTCATTTCTCCCATTTTAATAGGCTTGTATTGAGTATAATATATTTTGGAATCATAAGCTGCAATGCAGCCCAATTCAAACTTTTCCGGTATTTGCGGCTGATATTCTTTTATTAAAAAATCCTCTCTTAAAGATTTTACTGTGCTATAATCCAGTACTTCAGCCTTGTCAAAGTTTATAAATTCTGCTGATGAGCTAATGGAATTATTATTTGTACAACCGACCACAGTAAAAAGTACAATAAATACCATTATTAAAGGGGTGAATCGTTTAATTTTGCTTTTCATCTTTTCCTCCTGTTAAAATATATATGCAAAAATTAAATATCTGCCGGTCTGATTAAACCAGTGTTAAGTTCGATACCCGATACACAGATATAATGCGTGGAATCAAGACCATTATAATATGGCAAAGCAATTGTTCTTGCATGAAGAATCGGACCCCATTTCGTAGAAGCCCAATCTTTGTAACATTAGGAATGGTTTATGGTTCTTGTCCAGGAAGAAATTTCATATTTATATAATAAACCTTCCAATCCCCATCCTCTTTTACAAAATTGATCTTATATTTTGCTCTATTTTCTGGCGAAAAAGTCTTAGATGTACCATCTTCCAAATACTCAGTAAATTTGGACCAGGTGGTAGCATTTACTATCGCGGCTGCAGTAGTTTCATTTATTTTAACAGACAAGAATCTGGGTGATTTTACACCGCCGCCCACTACACGAGAACGCTGTGTTTCTTGACTATTAATTGACATCTGGTCTATCCTTAATGCCAAAAGTTGTGACGAAGAGCTATACACTTTTGTCAGTTCATTTTTAATCTTTTCGTTTTGTTTGGATATTTCATTGTCAGGTACAGCTTTATTGCTCTTACTTAAATCACCAGGTAGTATTGAAAGCGTCTGATTCAATTCTATACATTTAATTGCTGTCTGTCTTATTTCTTGTGCATCTTTACCGATTCCATTATTTAAAAAGCCTACTAAAGCATACACAATTAATATTACAAGTAGTAAAGATATTGTTAACGGTATCTTTTTTTTCATAATTACACCTCAAAGCATTGTTAAGATAAACGAAGAATATCATTTCAAAATAGAAGACTATAACGCCCCTATCTATAAATTTTTATTGATCCTGTTTAGTGAAACAAGTTTAAAATATGCTTGGCAAAATATATGCTTAGGAAGCATCATTTAATCTATGTTTTTTGTAAAAATAAATACCAATGCCAATAGGCGGGGAAAAGAATAATGCAATCACAGCCCAAAATAATGAACTTGCAAGCGAATTGTTGCTTTTCCTTGCATCTATAAAAATCCAAACGCTTATTGTACCCAAAGTGATTAAAATAGATATATTTATTATAGTGGCAATATCAGTGAAAATATTACTCATATTAAGCCTCCCTTATTTAAGATTATATGTACACTTCGGAAATAACGGTTCTATTTGTTCAATCTGCTTTAACTCTATAGAAATGAAGATTCTTCATCAGGCAAGTCTATTATTTGAAACGGAATGAGACATACGTGTCTGCTGTAATTATTACGGACAAAATACTTGTTAACTATTTGCTGCACTTCCACTATACTTATTATAATAAGCTTTGCTTTTAAATACCTTTACGTATTTATCCTGAATTGCAACAGCCTGCTTTTTAAGCGAATCATTATAATTATTTTGATTAAATTTATACCGGTCAGTACAAACAATATCAATTATTTCGTACGCATGATTGAATTGCAAGTCAATAAAATCCTGCATTTCTTCATTCGTAAGTTTGAGATTTCTTTCTAAGATCGGCACGCCATATTCAAATAAAACTTGCTTAACAAAACTGAGCGGATATTCCGCCGCTACATCGACTGGAGTTGGCAAAGTCATTGCCAGAATATATATATTATCAACGCTTTTAATCATATCTTCCCTATCTTCTTTACTCAGTATGTCTAAATCAGATGCCTTATTCTCAATATTTCTTAGCTCACTAAGCATCACAGTTGCCGTATTTTTTACAGAATCACGAATTTGAATCTCAAGTGATTTATTTATTTGATAAACGTGCCAGTTGTAAAATCCTGATCCAGCAAGCAATACTATGACTATAATAAATGCCAACTGCTTAATATATTTACTGTAATAATGCATTTTTATTTCCTCCACTTGATGTTTACAAACAATCCAACCATTAAGAAATAATTTTTAAGCTGTG
>JAENWH010000528.1 GCA_016650135.1 Peptostreptococcaceae bacterium | reverse complement strand
TACCTAGATTCAACGTCAACAAATTGAAAACAACCCTCTCACCCTTTAAACGTAAGGATTTCTATCAAATTCAGCTTTCACCCATTGGGTGAAAGTATAAGCGGCTGAATTCGTTGCATTATCTGTCACAGGACCCTCAATATGTTAAAATAGAAGTAGGTAAAAGTAGCGAAAAGGGGTCTGAATAATGGTTAACAAAATTGGTTTCAAAGCTAAAAATCTAACATCAAATGCGGGGATATTTCTTCTGTTTGAAAACGCTAAGAGCAATGGGATTTTTGAACTCATCGAAAATGACCTTGTATTTGATAATGAATCAACGAACAAAATCAAGATGAATCACATAAAGACGATGCTCTGTGGCCATTTTATTGGCATTGATAAATTAGAGCGGTTAAAACTACTTCAAAACGATCCGCTGATTGCGGAGTATGATATTAGGGTAAAAGAACCTGAAACAGTATCAAGATTTTTAGGTAACTTCAGCTACAAGACAACTCAGATGCTCAGAGACATCAATTTCAAAGTCTTCAAAAAACTACTTTCAAAGGGCCAGTTGAGCTCCATTACCATTGATATTGATAGCAGCGTCATCAACGTAGAAGGCCATCAAGAAGGGGCAACCAAGGGATACAACCCAAAGAAGCTCGGTAATCGTTGCTATAACATACAGTTTGCTTTCTGCGATGAATTAAAGGCGTACATTACTGGATTTGTGAGAAGTGGGAATACCTACACCGCAAACGGCGCTGCAGAAATGATAAAAGAAATCGTTGCCAATATCAAAACGAATGAATTAGAAATCATGTTCCGAATGGACAGTGGTTATTTTGATGAGGAAATCATTAAAACCATAGAAACACTTAGTTGTAAGTATTTGATCAAGGGCAAAGTATACCCTACACTGGCTTCACAAGTAACGGATCCATCGATTCCATTCGTCAAAGGAGAAGAAGGCAGAGAGACGACGGAACTTTTCACAAAACTAAACACCTGGGGGAAAAACAGAAGATTTGTAGTGTCTCGCGTATTGAAACCCGAAAAAGAGAGGGCGCAGTTATCTCTCATAGAAGGCTCGGAATACGAATATTTTTTCTTCGTTACCAATACCGAACTACCTTCAGAAAACGTTGTAATTTCTTATGAAAAGCGTGGCAACTCTGAGAATTACATCAAAGAGGCCAAGTATGATATGGCGGTTGGACACCTTTTGTTGAAATCATTTTGGGCAAATGAGGCAGTGTTTCAGATGATGATGCTTTCATACAACCTGTTTTTGCTGTTCAAATTTGATTCTTTAAGCAGATCAGAATACAGACAGCAAATAAAGACATTCCGTTTGAAGTATGTGTTTCTTGCCGCAAAAATAATTAAGACTGCCAGGTATGTGATATATGAAGCTGTCTGAAAAGTACCCGTACAAGGATGCTTATGAAAAATGCTTGTCTTGAGATGACGCAATTGAATACTACGATTTTAGCTTCAGGATATTTTATGGGGTCTATTTACCCACCGAAATATTCTGATTCCCGCAAAACATTTGACAAACATTTGGGAAGGCGGTGTTGTAAATGCTACAATATAGAGGATATTTCCTGAATTCTTCGTAAGTTGGACAACAAATGAAGGGGATTTTAATTTGACGTGGAATTTAGGT
>JAENWH010000417.1 GCA_016650135.1 Peptostreptococcaceae bacterium | reverse complement strand
GTGATCGTTGGCAAACGACTTGCCAAAGACGGGCCTGTCATCCACCTCTACCATGGGCGAGGGTCTTGTCCTTGGTGATGTCGTCAGGGAACTCGCCCTGGAGAAGCATCTGAAGGATGCCTTCGGCAAGGAAGAGGCACTGACAATAATCGGAATGGCCCAATATCTCATTATGCACAAAAAGGGCACTTTCCTGGTGTGGTGATTGGGTTGAGGGGCGCAACCCCAAGGTCGAGCATATGACGTCCCAGGGAGTCTCCGATTTCCTGTTCTCCCTCAACAACGACAAACGGAACACCTTCTATAGCACCTGGATGCAGGCCAACAGATGTGAAACGGGATATTTCTGTTTCGATTCGACCAATATTTCGGCAATGAATACAGAGACCAACCCCCTGGTCGAATACGAATATACCCATGGGCACATCTCCCTGCCCCAGGCAATCCTTGCCAGGCAGGATACCATGGTCCCATACTTTCCATCATCTACAACGGTTCGCGCCATGACAGCACTACGGTGCGGAACCTCATCGACGCCCTCAAGAAGCTGGACCTGAAAAGCATCTGCATCACCCTCGACAAGGAGTACTACAGCGAAGACAACCTGCAAATCTTTTTCAGTGAAGGGTATGACTTCATCATATGTATGCCAGGAGACTCTCCTGGCAGTACGAGGTCATTGATTCGCTGAGAGACCGGCTGTATACCCTTGAAGCCAGGACAGAGGTTCTGGATTCCGAAGGCAAAGAAGAATTTCATAGAGCTGTTGGCTAGGTGCAAGGGAGAGCTGAAAAAAGATGAACCGGTGGAAACCCACCAGGATTTCCACAAGCAGTTCTTTGAGGTTAGGGATACCCCCAAGAATGTAAGTAAGGTCCAGGAACAGGGTTCCATCATCGCAGAGTTCCAGAAAAGCTATGCCGGATACTGGTGCCTGCTGACCAACCGCAAGAGAACCAAGGAAGATGTCTATGCCGCCTAGCCAACAGAGGAACTCGGCAGAGATCTTCTATGACACATTCAAGAATGACCTGAACGGGGACCGTATTACAGATCACAAGATAGAGTCTTATGAGGGGAAGATGTTCGTCATCTTCATTGCAATGGCGATCCTGACCAGGCTGAAAAGCAAGCTGGCACAGAAAAGGAAAGGCAACAATACCCTCAAAAGGCTGAAGACCTATTCACAGTTGCTGTTCAGGATGAGCATGCTTTCCAAGGTATCCTTCAAGGGAAAGTACAAGCCGATCTTCAGCACACCTTCCAAACTCCAGCGGGAAATAATCGACAAGTTCGAGCTAGATTGGCCCGTCTAGGGTGAACATGTTACAACTTGGGGCGGAATTTGGGTTATATGGTTATTTCTTTCAATGATTATCTATTCCTTTTTCTTTGATGAAGGTAGGGACTTCTATAAAAGAAATCATTTAGCTAATAATTTCTAAAGTTTTTGTGAGTGGGGCTATAATATATTGAATAAAATGATTAATGAATTTTAGAAAATTGTGAAAAGGAATATTATATAAAATGATAAATATAAAAAAAAATATTGAAAATAAATTAGGTAAGGATCAAACTCAATTTCTGAACCATTCAAAAAATTATTTGATTGGAAATTTTGCTACACAATCATTATCTTTTTTATCTATACCTATTTTTACAAGGTTGTTATTACCAAATGAATATGGGTTAATAGCAATTGTAAATTCAATAACTCAAATAGGCACAATATTAATGTTGCTAAATTTTCATGGAGCATTAGCAAGATATTATCATGAAAAAGATGGATATTTTTCAACTTTTTTAGGTTCAATAACTGTTTTTTTGTTTTTTTATAATATTTTGTTTATATCTTGTATGTATTATTTTAAAGATAGTTTTGCTACTTTTTTTAATGTAGATTCAAAACTTTTTTTCCTTGGAATAATAAACGGTTTTATAGGGTTATTTACGACATTATATCTATCATATTTGCAGACAAGTCAAAAAAGCAAAAAATTTGCAATTATTTCATTTGTAAGGAGTATATTAACATTAATAGTAGCAATAATTTGGGTAATTTCTTTAAAACAAAATAAATATTTGGGTAGAATTTATTCAGGTGTATTAATAAATGGAATTATGTTTATTTATTCATTATATAATATTATTAAAATTAGTATATTTAAAATAGATTTTAAAAAAATTAAATATGCTATTAATTTTGGAGTTCCTTTAATTAATAGTTTACCAATTCTTCGTACTTTATTTAATTAATGGGGGATTTATTTGAATTTTTCCCTCAATTTTTACTTCCTGTTTTTTGGGTCGTCC
>JAENWH010000351.1 GCA_016650135.1 Peptostreptococcaceae bacterium | reverse complement strand
CCTGGCCTTATAAATATCAATTTCCGATTGTCATTGGCAAAAGGCTCTCTGAATTTACAATTAAGGAGCATAGACTGCCTACACGTATAGAACTCGACCGTGTTTCAAAGGATTTCCCAGTTGTAATCAGTTCGATTGAATTCCATACGGTACTGATGAATAGTTTTGCACTTAATCAGTTGAAAATCCCATTTGTTGATCAAGGGTATGAGAAAGATGATAATAGCAGTTTCACAGGGATACTTAAAAACAGAGCTGCTTTTATGGCACTTAAAAAGGTCTATGGGTTGCTGAAAGATGATCAGTATTTGTTAGGTGCTGACCAAACGTTTGAAAAAGCAATCCAAAATGGGGTTACTACTATGGTTGCAGTAGAAGGCGGCCCACTGTTTCATCCAAGGCATCCGAAAATTTTACTCCAGCATAAAGATGATTTTCCAATTGATGTTGAAGTTTTCTATTCAACGACTGATTTGAAAGAAGTATTGAAACTTAATCTGCCACGTATTGGAGGAGATCTTTTTTTAGATGGTTCATTCAGAGCCCATAACGCAGCATTATATGAACCTTACAGTGATACGCAGAATAATTGCGGAACTTTATTTTATACTGAACTTGAACTGACTGAATTTATTGAACAAGCTCATGCCCTTGATTTGCAGGTAGCCGTTCACGCGGTGGGGCCTCGAGCCATTGATATGCTTTTGAACGCCTACGAAGTTGTATTGAATAAAAATCCCAAAGCAGACCACCGCCACCGAATAGAACATTTTGAACTGCCGTTGCAACGGCAAATTGAACGAGCCAAATCCTTGGGAATTATCTTGGCTATGCATCCAACCTATGAGTTTTTTTTCAGGGAAGAGGGAATGATGTATGATACAAGGCTTGGAAAAAAAAGATCCTTAATGACCAATCCATTCAGGCAGATTGTAGATGCGGGTATCAGAGTTGCAAGTTGTTCGGATTCTGACAGTATGCCTATTAATCCACTGCTGGCGGTGCATTCGGCGGTCAATCACCCAAACCCGGATTCCCGTGTAACACCTTATGAGGCACTTGAAATGTGTACTATTAATGGAGCCTATGCAATTTTTCAGGATAAGGAGAAAGGTTCACTGCAAATAGGGAAGAAGGCTGATTTTGTTATATTAGATCAAGACCCGCTTGTGGTGGAACATATGAAAATCAAAGATATAAAGGTTTGCAGCACTTATAAAAACGGCAGATGCCTGTTTGGGGGTAATGATTTATGATTAGCCTCAAACTGTTTGGTGATGTTAAAATTACAGCCAATGCAGTAGATATTACGAATCAATTACCTAAAAAAGGGATAGGATTATTGATTTTCATGGCATCACAACCAGACAGGCCTTTTTACCGTGAACGTCTCGCTGAAATGTTTTGGCATGATTATACAAAAGAATCTGCATTAAATGATATGCGATTCACCTTGTGGCAAACAAGAAAAATTCTGGGTGATTACCTGAAAGAAGAATTGTTCATCAATGAGGGGAAGCACACCATTAAAATCAATTCAAAGATCGTAGAAAGCGACTATTATAACTTTTTCGAATCGTGCGATACAGAGCTTCATGATGAGGTGGTGCGGTATTACTCAGGTGATTTTCTGGAAGACTTTTATATTGTTGATGTACCGTCTTTTAGCGACTGGGTATTTAATGAGCGGGAAAACGCACAGAAAAAATATTTTGAGGCTCAGTTTAAGCGGGCGGAATACCTTTCGAGTACAAATAGAATAGAAGAAGCTTTAAAAGCTTTGAGTAAACTGATTCAAATGGATTCCTTGAATGAAACAGTATATTTTCATATAATGCAGTATCAGTATCTTTCAGATAATAAAGTTGCAGCTGTGAATACGTATAGAAATCTTAAGCAGCTTTTGCGAAATGAATTGAATATTTCACCCTCAAAAGAAATCGAAGCACTTTATTCAACTATTATTTCGGACACAAGTAAAATAGATACTAACTCAAACTTTCAGCTTTCTAAGAATGAGCAGATTTACAACAAATCGATAGAGTTGTTTGTAAGCAAGCAAGCTGATAAATTGAATGCTTATTCGAGAAAATTAGCTAGCTTCAACAATACCAGCATACAGCTTGTTATTGATCTTTGCGACACACCAGGCAATAGAATTCCTTATGAAGGCATGTTTGAAATTCTTAATGGTTTGAACGAGTATGGTAAGTATTCCATTAATAAATGGAAAAATGAATATGAAAAAATAGATTCGGCAATAAGGAATAAAACAATGAAAGAGGATGTTTTGTTTTTTAATATGTTCAGAACTCTTATAGATGGTGAACAGTCAGAGCATATGATTATTCGCATTTGGAATTTTCATTTTCTAGATGGTAATACAATAGATTTTTTGTCTTATTTATTGAGAAGCAAACTTAGTAAACAGATTACCATACAGGCTATTTTAGATGGTAATAAAAAAAATGCGAAAGCGGAAGATTTTATCAGGCTTTATCAATCAATGAAGGAAACCAAGGTGATGACCGATTGATTGTAATAGATAACTGACTAAATATTCAGAAAAAAATCTAAATAATTTTATTATCATCTTGTCAGTAAAAAATGATTATGTTATAATTCCACTGTTGGGTAAATTCCCAAGCGATATGCAGTCATGGCGGAATTGGCAGACGCGCACGGTTCAGGTCCGTGTGCTCGCAAGGGCGTGGAGGTTCGAGTCCTCTTGGCTGCACCAAACAAAAAGCCATGTGTCAGGATTTGAACCTGCATGTGGCTTTTTCTTAT
>JAENWH010000044.1 GCA_016650135.1 Peptostreptococcaceae bacterium | reverse complement strand
TGCTTGAATCCATCGGTGCCAAGGTCAGTTATATTTCGGATGCAGAAGGAAAGGTTGTTTCGGTTGGTGCAGCCTTTAATGGAACACATATTAATCTTAATATAGACAGTTATAAGTATACTGTAAATGGAAAAGAATTAACCATGGACACTGCAGCTGAAATAAAGCATGGACGAACCTATATCCCAGCTCGTCCGGTGCTTGAAGCTTTCGGGTATAAAATGTCCTTTAGCGAAGCAGGCAAAAGTGTATATGCATCAAATTGACAGGTAAGGGAGGTTTATTATTATATCAGAATGAGTTTATGAACCAAAATAATCGTCTTTAAGATTATTATTGCTATGAGTCTAATATTTAGGGGTTACTGAATAATTATCAAAATTAAAACATGAAAAATATCCATTAATAAAAATATGAGCAGATTATAAATTTAGTGGACCGCCAGGATGAAGCAGTGAAATGCTCCAATCTGGCGGTTTTGTTTGGTTATATTTGGATGATTTCTGCAGGTAAAACATTAGGTAAACATTCGTATATCGCTAGTAGGCATTGCTAAATGACAAGTAGACATTGCTAAATGTAAAGTTGGCTTGACATTGATTTCTAAACATGGTATTGTATCATTGTAAGGTGGTGAAGATGTGAATGACAACGAAAAATTTAAAAACCGTTTGAGACTTGCCAGGGCAGAGATGGATATTACCCAGGAACAGCTGGCCTCAATGGCAGGTGTAACCAGACAAACAATAGGCTCCATAGAAAGCGGTCAATACTGTCCAACTGCTAAGCTGGCATTATTGCTTTCAAAGTGTTTGAAAAAACCATTTGAAGAGTTATTTTATTTGGAAATGGAGGATAAAGGTGAAGAATAAAATGTTTAAGAATAATAATGAAAAGTTCAAAGACGTCCCACTTTATGGGGTGGTAGATGAAAGAACGAAAAATGTGGTTAATCAAGGCGATGCCTATACCGGTCGTTTCATGCTGTTTGCAGTGCTTATCGATGTGATTTTCAGAGGCTTCATGAACAATACCCCTTTCTTTGAAGAAAACTGGGATTTAATGTCTATTGTAATAATCGGCGGTTTTATATCTACGGCATATCAAATAAAAAGTAAAGTTCTTTTCAACCGTCCATTTGCTTCTAGTTTTATATTTATCCTGTCATTAATGGCAGGATGTGCTGCTATTGCATTTATCGTAATGCGTTTTGTGGTAAAATAAAAAATCCGTAAAGTAAAAATCCGTAAAGTAAAAAAAATGTTGACAAGTATATCGGTGAACGATATACTTGTATTACGTTAGACGATGCATCGCATAACGTAATAAACGAAGGAGAAAGATTATGGGAGAAAGTTCCGAAAGAGGAGCGCTGACAGAGGCCGTGTATTACATATTATTATCACTGTTTACGCCAATGCATGGTTATGGGATTATGCAAAATGTTAAAGTATTAAGTGATGAAAGAGTTAACCTGGGAGCTGGAACGCTTTATGGAGCAATTAATACCTTGATAGAAAAAAATTGGATTACTTCAGTAAAATCAGAAGAGTTAACACGAAAAAAAGAGTATCAAATTACAGATTTAGGGAAGTCCATTATTAAAAGCGAGATCATAAGGCTTGAAGAATTGCTGGAAAATGGCAGAAAGTTACTTGGAGGTTACTCAAAATGAAGACAGTTATCTGGAAAGCATATTACAATTACGAAAAAGAAGAAAAATGGTTAAATGAAATGTCGGCGAAAGGGTTGGCACTTACAGATTATTCCTGGTGCAGATATGTTTTTGAAGAAAAACCAAATAACCTATATACTTATCGGATTGAACTGCTGGAGCACTTCTCAGGACACCCGGAAAGCCAGAATTACATAAAATTCCTGGATGAAAATGGGGTTGAATGTGTGGCCACATACATGAGATGGGCATTTTTAAGGAAAAAAACTTCTGAAGGACCTTTTGATATTTATTCAGACAATGAATCTAAATTAGCACATTTTAAAAGATTGAATTTATGGTGGACGACCCTTATGTGGATTGAAATCATTGCAGGTGGGGGGAACATAGCCATTGCAATGGCTAGATATATGGGGTATATTGAAACAGAATCGAATCATTTTATGAATTTGTTTGGCGGTCTGGTATTACTTGGATTTGGGATGCTCTTCTATGTTTTAGGAGGGAAAAGCAGACAAAAAATCAGGAAGTTAAAGAGAGAAATAACGATAAGAGAGTAGCTGAATGGATATGAATGGAACATTTAGGAAAGATATTAAACTGGGAATTAAAGTGATGGTTGTTCAAAAAGAAGATCAGCGAACGGGGAAATTAACCGAGGGAATTGTAAAAGATATTCTTACTAATTCACAAATGCATCCGCATGGCATAAAAGTGAGATTAGAAAATAATATCGTCGGGCGGGTTCAGCAAATTTTATAAAGGATGGTAAAGATTCAAGTCACTGATTAGGGAAAAGGTCTATAAGAATGGAGAATTTTCGCTCAAACCAGCAAATAAGGTATATACTAAAGGTAGAAGTGAAAATATCAATAAAGGAGAGTTGATTCTTATTGCAAAGGAAAAAGAAATTAGCAGTGAACTGGCAAAAAAAATTGGAGAAGTACTTGGTGTAGACTAGAGTAAGTTTAATATACAGCAATTTAAAAAAGGAATGACTGTTGAAATGGAACATGGGAAGAGATATGCAGTTACAAATGTAACAGATGATGACCCTTTATTCACGGGGGAAATTGCACTGGCACATTTAAATGAGTTTTCGGATTATTATATCAGACTGGAAAAAATGGAAGAGGAAGCAGGAAAATACTGGGCAAGTAAATAAAATACAGTGTTAGGAACTGACAGACAAGTTTTTTGGTTAGGTAAGTATTTCTATTAGAAAAGTATTCAGATAAGATGAGTATTTCCAAAATGATTAAGATTAAAACCAAGGGGTTCAGTTGAGAGGTGCAAAACCTTAAAATCACATTGAAAATCACAACATAAACACTATGAATATGCAAATTTATTCATAGTGTTTTTTATTGTGATTTAAACGTTTGAAAGGATATTTGTCTAAAATCCACATCTGTTTTCACAATAAAATCACAAGGCTATTTTGAAATAATAAAACTATTATTTAGTGATACCGATGTGATACCGATGTGATTCCGCTGTGATTTTGATGAGATTTTCTTGTGATTTTGCAGAATTACCAACTAATTTTGATGTGGTAGCCTCAGATTGCTTGAATATGCTTAATATTTAAGATACAATATTTATACACATTATTAACCACTTCTTTTAACCAATCGAGTATTTATTTTATTGTCTGATATATTTGATCAATAGAAGGTAATCAAGGTAATCAAGGTATTCGCTAATAACTTTAGTCAGTTCTTATGAAAGATTTCGCAATTAAAGGAGCGCATCGTTGCAATAGTTTCAGGCATTAAGGAAAGGTAGTTTAAATGAAAAAAAACAAAAAAATCTTTATTCTTTTCTTCGCTATAACCATTCTCTTAATTTTATATTTTTTAGTATATGTTAAGCCTGATCATGAATTTGAAGGATACTGTATCTTGTGAACAAGAGTCATATTGAGAATAATTATTATATTTATGTTGCCAATGAACTTGTTGATAATGGCAGCATTAAATTAGAATGCACGAAACAGCAATATGATCAAGTTGTTATTGATGAGCTATTGCAATATCATATAGCTTACGAATATAATTCACATTCTCCCGATGAAGGGAATTTGTCATTATTTAATCCAAATGAAACTATCGATAATAGGCAGAATCGTTAAAACGACTCAAGTCGAATTCGAAAAAACCATGTGTTTTTTATATTAACGCATGGTTTTTTGCTGTATTAAACGTGATTCACCGAGAGAAAATCAATGCGATTTTCAGTTTTGCACCTCTGTAAGGAGCCCGTTGCATTTATTGATTAGGGACTTTTGCTGTATAAACAAACTGGAAGCGATTAATCGAGAAGGGTAGTCAATAGAAGTTTAAAGACTTAAAAGGAGCAAACAAAAATCACCATACGCTTTTAGTTGAAATGTATGGTGATTTATTTGTGATTTCAGGTGCTAATATCGGTGCGATTTTTGATTTTGCACCTCTCAACTGAACCCCTTGGATTAAAACGCTCCTATTTTGTTTCGGCAAAGTAAGGGCTTTTTATTTTGCAGTTGAATCAACATGCAGTTGAATCAAGCCCTGACTATGGACATATAAACACATATACTATAAAATGTACTAAATAGGGCTTGCTGAACAAACATTTAAGAAAATTTTGGTTTGTTCAGCAACCCCTAATTATTGAAAATCGTGTAATGATAAACACATAGTGCTGGTATTTTGTAAATTAAGCTAACAGTTTCTAAAGCTATGTCAATTTTTCCTCTTGAGATGCTTGGAGCAGGTTGCAATTTATATAGTACCATTATTTTACAAATCCATAGAGAGAGGCACCACGAATGAGTAGACGGAATAAAGTGTGGAAACGATTTATTAAAATAATTTTTGCAGTAATTATAAGCATTGGAATTATAGGTGGAACATTTGCCATTTATATAGTAAAAACCATTAATCCCTATCCAATTGATCTTGACAATGTGAGGCTTGAATTAATGGGTGATGCAGTTCTTTCGTCCGAAGACAGCACACAAGCAATTACCGATCTTGTAAGTAATAAAAAGCGCATTTGGGTTGATCTTTCAGATGTCCCCAAAAATCTAACAAATGCAATTATCAGCACAGAGGACAAAAGCTTTTATTCAAATAGTGGCGTGGACTTTTTGCGCACGTTAAAAGCTGCTGTTAATGTTGTTTTTCAAAATAATAAAAGTATTGGTGGTGGCTCGACTATAACACAGCAGATGGCAAAAAATATAGAGGGCAATATTAATGACAGGACTTATAAAAATAAACTTAAAGAGATCATAACTGCACTAAATATTACACATCAATATTCAAAGGATCAAATTATGGAGATATATGTCAATATCGTTACACTTGGGAATGACTGTTATGGTGTACAAGCCGCATCCAAGCTTTATTTTGGAAAGGCCATAAATGACCTTGACCTTGCACAATGTGCAACACTTGCAAGCATTTTGCCATCGCCGAATCTATTATATAATCCTTATCGGAATCCCGAAAATGTTCATGAACGATGTGATTTTATCCTTGAAAATATGTTAAATCAGGGGATGATTACGAAAGAACAATATACTGAAGCAATTAATGAAACAGTAATTTATACACATTAATCGAATAAGGATTTTATTATGTTAAAGAAGAGAGCACAGGCATGTGAAATATGCCAGGGGCGGTCGCAGAATACTACTTCTTGTGACTCCAAGTTTTTTGACCGTGAGAGCTGGAGATTTGATCATTCTCTTATGAAGGATTCAACAACTAAATAGCTTGGGATTGTGCCAATATTAGGACTTTGTTTATGATATATTGAAGAAAATTAAGTAATGGTACCGAGTGAAGGAGAACTTGAAAATGAGAGATATCTGCATGCGAACTAAAATAAAATTCATGGGTACCAATTCAGATGAGTTGAATTCAAAACAAAATGAATGGCTTGTATTCCTGCCTGAAATTAATAAGGAAACGGGTGGTAATTGTGAGCGGGGTCAGACTGATGTAAAATAGGTCCAGAAAGGAAATTATAATTATGAAATTTCATGAATATGGAGATAAAAATTTACCACATATAATGCTAATTCATGGTGCGGGCTGGTCATATTGGCTTTATTTACGAGAAGCCAGATTATTACAAAATAAATACCATGTAATATTACCGGTTATAGATGGACACGGTGAAGAAAGCAATGTTCCTTATACATCTACGGAAAAAATTGTAGATCAGTTAATTGAGTACATTGACAATAACTGTGACGGTAAACTTTTTGCAGTCAGTGGAGTATCTCTTGGTGGTCAGATTGCAATAGAACTTCTATCAAGAAGAAAGGATGTTGTAGGAAAAGCGATTGTAGAAAGTGGACTTTGTATTCCTCAGCCATTTCTTCTAAAATACAGTACGTTTGTTATAAAATTGTGTGGCAAATGGATGTTTTCCAAGGCTTTTAATAAATGGGGACTAAAGAGACTTCCTAAACGAATGCAGTTTCCTGAAGAGATTGCAGAGTTGTATATGAGGGATATTATATCTATGAAAACTGAAACTATGAATCGGATTTTTGAGACATATTATCAATATGAAATGAAAGAAAGTTTAAAAGAGAGTCAGGCAGATACTATTTACTGGTATGGAGGTAAGGAAATGAAATGTATTAAACAATCTTCAAAATTATTCCAGTCATATGTGAAAAAGTGTAAAGTAATTGAATTGAAAGGTTATTATCATTCGGAAATAAGTGCATATCATCCAGAAGAATGGGTGGAAAAAGCAGAAGAATTTTTTAACCACTAAAGAATGATGCAAAGTGTGTTCCTACAGTGCTCTCCATTTAGCGTTGAGCGACAGACTCTCATCTGGTCAAACTGCAAATTGTTTTCTGGCTAATCCATAGGGGAAACGACAAAATCAAATCCGGACGACACGATTTAATCAGGGAAACAACACGCTGTAATATTAACATCATAGGCTAAGCGGAAAAGAATTTGGAGTAAAGGTTGGGTATGAGCAGACTTGAAATTGTCGCCCTACAAAGAGACGAAGATACTAAGCACCAATTCAAAGCAGATATAACCAATGCCAATCAGATAGCAACTGAAATGGTTGCCTTTTGCAACTCCGGTGGTGGTAGAATCTTCATTGGAGTTGATAATTATGGCAGTATATTGGGATTGACAAGGTAAGATATTGGAAGGATAAACCAACTTATTTCTAATTCCTCAAATAACAACATATCTTCTACATATAAAAGCACTTCAACCCCTTGATTTGCATAAGCTTGAAGTGCTTTTATATGTAGAAGATACGATATGATGAATCTTTGAAAATTTCAGTTTAGGTAAGAGATAACTCAGTTTTCCTCATTTTCTTCATCAACAAACTCAAACAGGTCCCCTGGCTGACAATTTAAAACATGACACAGCTTACTCAATGTTCCAAACCTTATCCCCTTCACTTTGCCTGTTTTAATAAGAGATAAATTGACATTCGTAATCTCCGCTTTTTCTGCCAGTTCACGCAATGATATCTTTCGGTCAGCCATGATCCGATCCAATCGCACTATAACCATAGATCCGCCTCCTTATATAATAGAATCATTGTCTTCTTTGAGTTCTACACCCTTGGAAAACATACTTGCTAAACCAAAAAATATTGAAGCTGCAAGGATTCCTGAAAATATCATTGGTGCATTAATAAATATACCCGTCCATTCCGAAGAACTTCTTTCATAAGTATTAATAATCAGAGAAAGAAACGCTCCGTATCCAAAATCAATGGCAAACTGGATAATAACTGTAAAAACTATAGCGATTCCAATATTTTTAAATGAAATCGAATTTACTTTTGTAAATGCTTCATTTTCCACTTCAAAATTTTCGAATATTGTTTTCAATTGAAAAGAGGAATAGTACAGCAAAATTAGGATTGGCAGAGATGAAAGACTAAAATATAAAAGGATTTGAGCTGTATATTGGCTCTGTAATACCACCGGGAAAATGATTGAACCCAACGTCATATGAATGTCCGGCAGAAAAAGAGTCATCCAGCCTTCTTTCAAAAATTGGGATGGAATAAGAGATAGCATGTTTAAAATGGGGATAATTAACCCTATGCAGGTCCATAATATTACAATGCCAAGACATGCCTGATAAATAATAAGAATCGGTCTGACTTTCTGATACTGATCGAATACTTTTAACATAAAACGCCTCCTGTTTTTTTATTAGTATATCATGCATTTATGCATATTACAATAATAAATTATCGTTTTACATTAATTATTTTATGCATTAATTGATATTCTATCTCAGGTTGATTTAGTATCAATGCCTAGCTCATAAAACTATTCTTTCTTATTTGCAAGTTCTTGCAGTTTAATCAACATTTCAGTCTGAAGCTTCAGTTCCTGCATCTGCTCATCCTGTAATGTGGCAAGATATGTTAATGTTTTATGATCTGTATCGGCTTTCGCTTCATTTTGAGCCTGAATAACATTCTGTCCAACCATAATTATCGGCAAAAGTACCAACTGCAGAACTGTTTGAGCGGTATAAGTGACCCAAACCATTGCACTTGCAGCTTTAATAACCGGAGGCAGCATAAAAAGGTCAAGAATCAAAAATGCATAGGCACACCACATTGTGCCGACAGCGTTGGTAATTTTCACAGCAAGCCAGGCGTTCAACTTAAAGATTTTTTTGATTCCGTTTTCAGAATATCTTTGGGATGTGTAACATATGGATGTTTTTTGTGTGTTCTCCTGATTCATGTACGTATTCCTCCTTATGAAATCTAGTGTTTGTGGGGCACAACGCCCCACAAACACTGAGTTTTTACGTTGACTACATGTAATCAACGTAAGTTACATTAATTCATATAGCTTGCTTCGCAGTGCCCCGATTTCTGCCTTCAGTTTTGCATTCTCAGACTGCAATTCAGCTATCTTTTTATATTTAGCCCTGATGATTACATCTTTGGAATCTGATGTCTTTTCATGTTTGGGCTTCCGATTCATCTTCTTATCTACTTCGCTGTCACGAAGCATTTCTATTCGCTTTCTTGTTTCGGCATTATTGGATAAGAATGTTTTGGATACGCCACTTAATAACGGAGCTCTCCCAGACACTAAATGCAACAAAAACCTTAGAAAGACTGCTTCCTTTTAATCCCCCTGAAATAAATGTAAAAAGTAAACATTGGCCAATATAAATTTTTGTACTTGACATAGCAACATACTTGCAATACAATATAGTCGCTAAGATGCAATACAAGGTAGGTGATATTTGATGGCAAATTCTTCTCAATTATTAAAAGGAATTTTAGAAGGTTGTATATTAAAAATAATTTCAAAAAAAGAGACCTATGGATATGAATTATATAGTTCATTAAAAGCCAGTGGTTTTGATGATTTATCTGAAGGGACTTTATATCCTTTGCTGATCAGACTAGAAAAAAACGGTTTGCTATCTTCGATTAGCATAGACTCACCGCTGGGGCCAAAACGAAAATACTATTCTCTTACTGAATTAGGAGAACATGAACTTTTAGACTTTTGCAACTCCTGGGATAAAATTTCGAAATCAGTTAATAAAATATTGGAGGATGATCTAAATGGTTAAAACAAAATCTTTAATAGCACAATTAAATAAGGCATCTGAAAACTTGTCTTTAGAAAACAAAAATATATTCAGGGATATTGTGGTCTATTGAAGTTAAAAAAGAAGTGGAATTAAAAAGTGATGAGCTGGTTCTACAATTAAAGGCATATCGACTGGGGAAAAGTAGGGAAGAGAATGTTAAACCATACTTCCTCTTTAATGATAAACAACTGGAAGATCTTATAGGCAAAATGCCAAAGAATAAGGAAGAACTGAAAAAGGTCTCAGGTTTTGGTGATATAAAGTGCGAAAAATATGGAACTGAGATTATAGAAATAATAAATGAATTCTAGAAGAAAAAATATAGATGAGAATAAAGAAACACAAAGGTGTATGACGAATAGGGTTGTCTGGATAATACCAAGTGGATTGAGAACATCCATTAAACTGATGTGGTATAATATTAAGGAGTTTAAAACATTTTTAATCAAAATAAAAAGAGGCGTTAAAATCAAACAGCCTCTCAAGGTTCAAACGTATGGGAAAATGTTTTAAAAGCCCTATTGTACTACACTGCAAGACACCCATGGGGAAAG
>JAENWH010000540.1 GCA_016650135.1 Peptostreptococcaceae bacterium | reverse complement strand
TGTATTTGAGTTTTTAGGCATTCCAGAAAATAAACCAATGCTTGAAAAGGATTTGGAAAAGGCATTGATTGTAAAAATTGAAAAATTCCTTCTTGAGCTGGGACGCGGATTTATGTTTGTAGGCTCACAGCAGAGAATTACGCTAGGAAATACTCATTATTATGTGGATATGGTTTTTTACAATAAAATACTAAAGGCATATGTTTTAATAGATTTGAAGATGGGGAGCCTCAAACCGGAAAATATTGGTCAAATGAACATGTATGTTAATTATTATGCCAATGAAGTAAGTGATGACGGTGATGATAAACCGATAGGTATAATTCTTTGTGCTGATAGTTCGGAGATTGTTGCAGAATATGCGCTTGGTGGGCTTGAAAACCAGATTTTTGCATCGAAATATGTTTACTATATTCCTAATAAAGATGAGCTTATAAAACAAGTACAAGATACTATCAATGACTTGGGTGAAAAAAATAATGAGAATATTTAGCGTAAGAATTATTTGAAAGTGGAGTAATGACCTTGGATAAATATGATTTGATTAGCCGTTTAAAAGAAGAATTATCATGCTGGTATTTAAATAACCTAAGATTTGGAGGCATTCATGATTAATTTACCCCAAAATGACAAAATTGATGTTCGCATTCTCGAAAAAGTATTGAGCGACCAGTATATTACGCTAAGCTGAACCTGGGATATAAGGATACACTGCAAAAGATTGTATTACATATGAGGAATAATCAGCTAGGGCCTGGTGGCGCACTTTGGATGGGTAAGGCAGGCAGGGGAAGGGATTGATGGATTCGACAAAACGATAGGTATGCTTAAATGTCGAAAGAATGGGGTAGGGAAAAAGGAGATTATTACTTGCTAAAAGAACAAATGTTCGATATAATGATTGACAAGGAAATATTTATTGTGATTAATAACGGCACCACATAAGTGGATAGAAAATACGAATGCAAAGTGGAGGAGATAAAACTTATGGCGAAGAAAAAGAATAATGAAATCAGCATCCGTTCGAGTGCGGCAGAATATCTAACATATATTGCAGCAACAGGCGATGATCCCCAAAGCTTTGAAATGCGTTATGAGGAAGAAAATGTCTGGCTTACACAGAAAATGCTTGCAACGTTATATGATGTATCTGTTTCTGCAATTAATCAGCATATAAAAAAAATATTTAATGATAATGAACTTGAATCGAGTTCAGTTATTAAGAAATACTTAATAACTGCCACTGATGGCAAGCAATACAACACAATACATTACAATTTGCAAATAATTATTTCCGTGGGCTTCAAAGTAAACAATGAACGCGCTGTTCAATTCCGTAAATGGGCGAATCAGATTGTAAAGGATTACACAATCAAAGGTTTTGCAATGGATGATGAACGCTTGAAAAACGGCGGCACCATCCTGACCGAGCAATATTTTGAAGAGCAGCTCCAACGTGTCCGTGAAATTCGTCTGAGTGAGCGGAAGTTTTATCAAAAAATTACTGATATTTATGCGACTGCCATTGATTACGATGTAAATGCAGGTGCCACAAAGCGGTTTTTTGCGACTGTACAAAACAAGCTTCATTGGGCGATTCATGGGCAGACTGCTTCAGAAG
>JAENWH010000157.1 GCA_016650135.1 Peptostreptococcaceae bacterium | reverse complement strand
TGTGGGCATTTTGGGCACTAGTGCAAAATCCTGGTCACAGCAGACAGACCTTAAGTTGGACTACAAAAGTACAACCATTAAGCAAATCCTTAATTATATAGAGGATCAAAGTAATTATGATTTTGTTTACAATAACAATGACTTTAACGTTGAAAAAAAAGTTAATATTACAATGAATAATGCCTCAATCCAGGAAATTCTTGACCGATTACTGGAAGAAACGGGGATGGGATACAAAATTGTGGATCATGTTATTATTATCAGACCTAAGGAAGTCAATAATTTTTCAAAAATTGAAGATCAGGCAAAAAAGACAGTGACAGGTAAAGTTACCGACTCTTCTGACTCTCCTTTGCCGGGAGTTACCGTTGTAGTAAAAGGGACAACCAACGGCAGTATTACCGATTCCGAGGGTAATTATAACCTTGCCAAAATTCCTGGTGATGCGATATTGGTATTTTCATTTATCGGAATGAAAACTCAGGAGATACCGATGGCCGGAAAAACCAGTATAAATGTCACAATGATTGTAGAAAGCATTGGCATTGATGAAGTTGTAGCCATCGGATATGGAACAAAGCTTAAAGGCGAATTAACTGGTGCCATTTCAAAAATAAATTCCGATAAACTTGAGTCGCGGCCTGTTACAGGAACAATGAATGCATTGCAAGGTTTAATTTCCGGAGTAGACATAACACGTACAAGTGGCGCACCAGGTCAGGAAAATTTCGCACTTACGATTAGGGGATCATCTTCTATTAACGGAGGTACACCATTAATTTTAGTCGATGGTGTCCCCGGTGACATTAATTTGATTAATCCCAATGACATTCAAAATGTCACAGTTTTAAAAGATGCTTCAGCCGCAATTTATGGGGCAAGGGCTGCTGATGGCGTAATCCTGATTACTACTAAAGGTGGAAAGGATGGTAAAACGGTTATTTCCTATTCAGGTAATGTTGGGGTGAAAAGCACTAACTTTTTGAAAAAAACAACACCAACAGATCATTTTGTGAAAATGTTTAATGAGGCAAACTTTAATGACGGTGATTCTCAAACCTTCTCGGATGCAACGCTCGCTAAAATTGCGGCCAATGATGCCGGTAGCGGCCCAGGTGAAAACTGGAATGTTGAATCTTATCCAATGTGGTACCAATCAAAAGATTATTATGGGGATTTGTTTAAATCATCAATAATTCAATCTCACAACTTAAGCATTTCAGGTGGTAATGAAAAAACAACTTACTTTCTTTCCGGAAGTTATTTAAATAACCAGGGAAACATTTCGGTTGGCACTAACTATTCCGATAAGTATAATTACAGAATGAACGTGCAAACCAAACTGCGGAATAACATTAACCTGAGTGCCATTGTTTCATACGATTATCAGAATATTTTCGCACCTTCTTCAATAAACAATGTTGGTAGTTATAATCAGGATAATGCAATTGAAAGTGCTCTTAGAGTATTCTCGTACGTTCCGGAATTCAACCCTGCGGGTAATTATTATTCGTATCAGGGTTATCGAAACCCATTTCAGGAATTGACAGAGGAAGGATCTCAAACCACCACTGATTCAAGGTTAAATAATAATTTAAAGATTGATTGGACACCAATAAAAGGATTGGTCTGGACCGGACAGGCCGCTGTAAATATTGAGCATTACGGCGATGAAGTTAACTCTAAATCTTCCTATTGTCACATTTGGGATAATTCAATAAATGGTCATCCCAGTAACGTTCCAAACTCAGCCTATTATAATAATTGGAGTAAGCTATACAAAAACTTCAGCACTTATCTGAATTATGATAAAATTTTGTTCGATAAGCACTCCATTCATTTAATGGCCGGCGCTTCGCAGGAGAGCCAGTCACAAAATTCAAGGTATATGTCGGGGGCTGCTTTTTTAAGTAATGAAATCTTTGTTTTGCCACTTTCAGATCCAACAAATCTAAGTGCAGGTGATTATTGGAATAATAATTCGTGGGCTTTACTTTCTTATTTTGGTCGTTTCAGCTATTCTTTTAATGGTAAATATTACCTTGATGCAACCATTCGTAAAGATGGCAGTTCGAAATTTTCTCCCGAAAGGCGCTGGAGTGGAACATACCCAAGTATTGCTGGTGCCTGGCAACTCTCCCGAGAGCCATTTTTTAAAGCCATTGTTGATGGAAATGCGCTGGATCTCCTGAAAATAAGGGCATCTTGGGGACGAACAGGTAATCAGGATATTCCGACCCTGGGTTTATTTGATTATATCCAACTAATCAGTATCGGGGGGAAATATCCAATTGACGGATCTTCAATATCGCAATTAGCAGCCTCGATGAATGGAATAGCATCACCAACCCGTACATGGGAAACAATTGAAACAAAAAATTTAGGATTTGATTTAGGGTTTTTTCATTCAAAACTGAATGCTTCTTTTGATGTTTACCAGAAAGAAAATACGAATATGTTGGTAAGTGTTGCTTATCCGACAACGCTTGGAGCAACAGCGCCATCAACAAACGCCGGTGATCTTTCGGTCAAAGGTTGGGATTTGCAAGGAAACTGGAAGGATCAGGTTGGAGACTTTAAGTTCAATGTAGGATTTATACTAGATTTCAAAAAGAACATATTGACAAATCTTCAGGGTAATGATTCATATAATCTTGGACTTAATTTTGCCCGGCAAGGTTATCCTTTGAATTCCTTTTTTGGGTATAAGGGTTCAATTATAAGGACACAGGAGGAATTAGATGCATACGCTTCTAAATTTGCCGGAAAAGGAATTGTTCCAGGCACCCAACCGGAAGGATACAAGGGGCTTGGTATTGGAGATGTCATGTATGAGGATATCGATACAGATGGCAAAATTACTAGTTATGGCGATGGATCGAAAGGATCCGGTGATGCAGTTTATTTGGGATCAGCAGATCCAAAGTATACTTATAGTGTTAATGCCGGACTTGAATATAAGAATTTCTTCTTTAATATGATATTACAAGGTACAAGTGATAAATTTGACTGGCGAGCAAGTGAAAACTTTGGGTTTCCATTGGCGCATAGTTGGTTCCAGCCTCTCGATTATTACTATGGTAAAACTTTTTCACAAGATAATATAAATGCTCAATATCCGAGGCTATCGAATAGCGGAACAGTAAAAAGCAACAATTACCAATGCTCCAGTATATATCTTGAAAATACGAAATATCTACGGCTCAAAAATATAACAATTGGTTATAACATCCCCAAACAACTTTTAAGCACGTTGAACATTAGCAGTGCTAGAGTTTACTTTAGTGGGGAAGATTTACTTACGATTTCACCCGGAACATGGGATAAGAATTACGATCCTGAAGAAAGCAGTAACGACTTTAATTACCCTTTCTATAAAACATTTTCTTTTGGGTTGAATGTTAATTTTTAATGGCATAAAAAATATTAATATTATGAAAATACAGTCTTATATAAGTTTAGGATTATTACTTGTCTTAATTTCAAGTTGTAATAATTTTCTGGATTTACAGCCTCAATCGGAAATTACTGATGTTGTATTTTGGAAGAATCCAGCTGATTTTAAACTGGCTGCAAACTGGTTTTACCAAAATACTCTTGATGATCCTCGGTCTGGTGGAATAAACAATAGTGATAACATGTCAGATATTGCTGAGGATACTCAGCCTGATCCGGTTAGCTCCGGGACTTATGTTCCCCCTTCAGATGATGGGGTATGGAATGGTGCTTATGCAGGTATCAGAAACGCAAACAAACTTATTACTGAGGGCGAAAATTCTTCTATAAAGGATCAAATATCAGCTTATATCGGTGAAGGTTATTTTTTTCGCGCATATAATTATTACACTCTTTTTAAACTATATGGAGGTGTACCGCTTATAGACAAAGTTTTGGACACTACCGACCCTGAAATATACAATGCACGCGCCACACGTGATGCAATACTCAATTTTATATTGAGTGATTTAGATATGGCTATTTCTGATTTGTCCGACAAAAGCACTACTGATGCAGGGAGGATATGTAAAGAAGCTGCGGAGGCATTTAAAGCGCGTGTTTGTTTATTCGAAGGTACCTGGAGAAAATTTCGCGGGACAGCGGATGCAAATACATTGTTGGATTTAGCAATATTAGAATCGAAGAATGTTATAGATAGTAAATCGTATCATTTGTACTCGGGAAAAGGTATAGAAAGTTACAGATATATGTTTATTGACAATACTAGCGAAAACAATCCGGAGTCCATTATTTCCAAGCATTACAGGATGTTTATTGACCCCATTTACTGGGTAGAGAAAATTACGTGGGGATATATGAGCCCAACCAAGAAAATTGCCGATTTGTATTTATGTTCGGATGGTTTGCCAATTAATAAGTCTCCATTATTTGAGGGGTACGATTCATGTAGAACAGAATTTTATAATAGGGATCCACGAATGAGTGAATCAATTATTATTCCAGCTGATAGCATCTTTCGACCTCAGTTTACCGAAGCTGAACCTCAATGGCCTGGAGTAGGTAATAATAGAAATGTCAACTCTGGATATATGCTTTATAAATTTATTTCAGAAGTTGCAAGCCCAAGCAGCTCTTCGGCTGGTAATTTTGACTGGAATGATATGAGGTATGCAGAAGTATTATTAATTTATGCAGAATCTACATTTGAACGCAATGGTTCTATCTCAGATGCCGATTTAGACCTGTCGATTAACCTTTTAAGAGACAGAGTTCATATGCCCCATTTGACAAATGGAATAGTGGCAGCTAATGGTTTGGATATGAGAACTGAAATTAGAAGGGAAAGAACTGTTGAATTGGCGTTTGAAGGATATCGGTGGGATGACTTGCGTAGATGGAAAACAGCTGAAACAGAACTTCCCAATTCCTTATTGAGCATAAAAGTTACAGGGACACAATGGGATTCACCTCAAGTGACCATTGGCGATGCTTCCACCTCTGGTATATTCTATAACTTACCAGACAGTAAATTGGAAAATGGCTTTCTGGTATTACAGCCTGGTTCACAACGTAGTTTTGATCCTGCCAAAAATTATCTGTTGCCATTACCAACAAAACAAATTTCACTTAATCCAGCTTTGGTACAAAATCCAAATTGGTAATTCCGGGTTTAGAAATTTATTTATTGAAAATAAGATAAGTAATCATGATTACTTATCTTATTTTAGTGCGTCGAGCATGGCGAGTATATTTGACGGTGCAAGTCCGTTATGGGGGCTATCAGTTGCTAACCATTAGCTCAAGGCAAGGGTGTCCATCGTGAGGTGGAATCTGAAGGAAGCCGGCGGCAAATTTCCGGTCGTAGGAACACGAACATTATCAGGCACA
>JAENWH010000058.1 GCA_016650135.1 Peptostreptococcaceae bacterium | reverse complement strand
TTAAAGGAATCACCTATATCAACTATGAATACGACCGGGTATATAAACCTGAAAAGAAATATAATATTCCAAAACGTACCACCATCGGAAAACTATGCGAAGATGCTCCAGATATGATGTATCCTAATGCAAATTATCTGAAATACTTTCCGGATCAGGAATTGCCTGAGATGATTACAAGAGCAAAAAGAAGCAGTTGCCTGAGGCTGGGAGCGTATGCTGTCATAAGGAAAATCATTGATGATTATCAGTTGGAGAGCATGGTTGAAAACACTATAGGTCGTGATAGTGGCTTGTTTTTGGATCTTGCGGCATATTCGATTATTACCGAAAATAACGCCGGACAGTATTATCCGGATTACGCCTATAATCATCCTCTTTTTACAGATGGGATGCGGATGTATAGCGATTCAAAAGTATCTGGATTTTTAAAAGAAATAACAATAGACCAAAGTATAGAATTTCTCAACCGGTGGAATGGATCAAGAGATCACAGGGAACGAATCTACATCTCTTATGATTCCACCAATAAAGTCTGTCAGGCAGGTAATATTGAGATTGCCGAGTTTGGTCATTCTAAAGATGGTCAGGATAAACCTATTATTAATTACGCCATTGCCTATGATAGGAATAACCGTGAACCACTATTTTATGAGAATTATCCAGGAAACATTGTGGATGTGTCTCAGCTCCAGTTTATGCTGGAAAAAGCAAAGGGATATGGGTATAAAAAGGTGGGATTCATACTTGATAGAGGATATTTCAGTAATGAAAATATCCATTATATGGATCGCTGCGGATATGATTTTGTTATTATGGCTAAGGGGATGAAATCTTTTGTAAGCGAGTTGATTCTTGAAAATAAGGGGAGCTTTGAGAATGCTAGACCGAGCAGCATACGTGAATACGGAACAAATGGAATGACCATCTGCAAAAGACTGTTCCCATCGGATGAAAAGGATAGATATATGCATATTTATTACAACAGTCATAAATATGCAGGTGAGAAAGATGCGGTAGAAGCAAGAATAGATAACATGGCAGAAAGCCTGAAAAAACTGGAAGGAAAGCAGGCGGTGGTTGGAAATGGATTTGATAAATATTTTAACCTAATTTACTATCATGAAGGCCAAGAAGATCAGAAATTCATGTACGGCCGAGAGAGATACGAAGTGATTGATCGTGAAATAGAGTTATGCGGATATTTTGTCATCATAACCTCTAAGAAGATGACTGCAAAAGAAGCGCTTAGCCTGTATAAGAGCCGAGATGGATCCGAAAAACTATTTCGTGGAGATAAATCTTATCTTGGTAATAAAAGTTTCAGAGTGCAATCGAATGAATCGGTCAATGCAAAGATATTTATAGAGTTTGTTGCATTGATTATAAGAAATAAAATATATACAAGCCTAAAAGATGAAATGTTTAGGATTGAGAAAAAAGCGAATTATATGACAGTTCCGGCAGCCATCAAAGAACTAGGAAAAATAGAGTTAATCAGACAGTTTAATGACAGCTATTCGTTGGACCATGCTGTAACAGCAAGACAAAAGACGATATTAAAAGCCTTTGGAATGGACGCAAAAAGCATCAAAGAAAACGTGGCAAAGATTGGTACTGAACTGATGCCACATAAATGAAAGGGAAAAATAAAATGGCAAGAACGAAGAGTATAGATTCCTTTGAACAGAAAATTGAGAAAGCGAAAGAAACGGTAGATCGTGCAAAAGTCAAATATGAAGTAGCGGTTGAGGAGTTAGAAAGATTAATGACAATGAGGGAGGGGCTTCGCAAAGAACAACTAATAAATGTGATAACCAATAGCGGAAAATCCTTTGATGAAGTCATGTCTTTTTTGGGAAAATAACGATGTCTCTGCACATATGATTTTGGCCATGGGTGCAGATGACGTTTTGAGATGATTTTATCATTTTGAGTAATTAAATTTCTGGAAGTTCAGATTCTTAGCTGGACTTTACATAAAATGCGATGTCAAGAAATACTGCCGACAGCAGTGAATCTTAACCAGCTGTCGGCAGTCCAAATGAATAAGCAGTTTCATGGTATCATTTACGATTATCTAATCTTTAAAGACTTGTGGCATCCTTTTCCCAAGTCCGCAAAGAACCTCGATGGAAATGGTTCCAGCCTTTCTCCCAGCTTCCTCTGCAGAGATTGACGCCTCGCCTTGCTTCCCTATTAGTACCACCTCATCTCCAACCATTGGGTCATCGATTTCAGTGAGATCGATGACGAATTGATCCATGCATACATTACCTACCATAGGGCAACGTTTCCCATGGACTAATACTTCCCCACGATTAGCTAAATTTCTGAAGACCCCATCCACGTATCCCATGGGAACAACTCCTAAAACCGATGGACGTGAGGCGATAAAACTGCTATCATAGCTTACCCGAGTACCTATGGGGCACGGCTTTATGTGAGCCAACTTGGATTTTACCATCATTCCAGGGGAGAGTTTTTCATTGAGGCTTTCAAGTTCAGGCCCTGCATACAACCCGTATATGGATGTTCCGGGTCGAACCATGTCAAACTGCATCTCCGGATATAATATGGTGGCAGCACTATTGCTCAAATGGCGAATGGGGATGTTTATGCCCTGTATTTCCAACTGCTGCAGCAGGGTAGTGAAACGTTTGAACTGCTCAAAGCAATATTCTGGCGTGCTGATCTGAGGTGCAGTGCCTAAATGTGAAAAAATCCCTTCTACGTGCAAATGTTTCATATTAACGATTTTTTCTATTTTTTCCAGCAGGCCATCCTCTAAAAGAAACCCCAATCTTCCCATGCCAGTGTCAATCTTGATATGGATGGTAATTATAGCATTATTTTTTTCAGCAAAAGTATTCATAGCTTCTGCCTGATCCATGGTAAATACCGTAGGCATCAGCCGATGCTGTATCAACATGGGATAATCCTCATCAAAAGTGCGACCAAGGATCAAGATTGGTTCAGTGATATCCGCATTTCGAAGCTCGACACCTTCCTCAACAATGGCAACGCCAAAATGGCTGGTACCTTCTTCAATCAGGACTTTTGCCACCTGAACCGCACCATGACCATACCCATCGGCTTTGACCACACCCATGAACAGTGTCTCTGGTTTTATTTTACTCATAAGATATTTGATATTTTTTCTAATGGCGCCAAGATCAGTTTCCGCCCAAGCTGCACGCATAATTCCCACTCCCTATTGTCATAACTGAGATACCTTATTTTGTTTCACTATTGCCAAGTCTTTCCTTAAGTTCACGTTTTTCCTTAAGATAATATTGGTCTGGCGTCTTGAAAAATTCATTGGTGGCGTTGATTACATCCTTGCTAAGATATATTATAGCAAATAAGTTGGGAAAAAGAATCAGCAGTAATGAAAAGTCCAGAAATTGCCATAACATTTGTGCTCCGCCTACGGCACCTATGGGAATAAGAAGAACACACAGGATTCGGTATACGATAGATGCTTTTAGCCCGAAGAGATATTCTGCCTGTTTTTCACCATACCATATCAAAACGATAAGCGTGGAAAGCACGAACATGATAAGGCATATGGTTAATATGGCCCCTCCGATGGATCCGAACTGTTTGGTAAAGGCTAGGGCCGTGATTCCGCCTCTTAATGTGGACGCCTCAGCCAGTTTCCATACTCCAGTGGTTAATATGACAAATGCGGTGACAGAGCAGATGACGATGGTGTCCAGGAAAACCTCCATCACTCCCCAAAGTCCCTGTCGGGATGGGTGGTCCGTTGTTGCAGTGGCATGTGCGATAGGCGCTGTTCCAAGACCGGATTCATTGGAATAAAGCCCACGTGCAACACCCCACCGTATTGCCATTGCCACTCCTGTGCCAGCAAAACCTCCAGTAGCTGCGATGGGAGAAAATGCATATTTAAAAATGAGAGCAAAGGCTTCCGGTATTTTATCAAAGTTTAATGCAATGATAATACATGATGATATGATATACAGCATAGCCATGAATGGCACCAGTTTTACGGTAAAATTTCCAATCCTCTTAACACCTCCAATAACAACAATACCTGTGATAATCATAGTTGCTATGCCAGAGACAATTGGTGGAATATTCAAGGCAGCATCTGCTGATTGAGCTAATGAATTTGCTTGAACCATGGAGCTGATGGCAACTTCAATCATAAGACCAATGGCAAATATTCCAGCCAGCCATTTCATATTCATCCCTTTATCCATATAATAGGTTGGGCCACCAACATATTCGCCTTTTTCATTAAGCTGGCGATACTTTACAGCCAGAACAATTTCGCTGTACTTCAGGGCCATGCCAAGGAATGCTATGAGCCACATCCAGAAAACGGCACCAGGGCCTCCCATGATAATGGCTACCGGCACACCAACGATATTACCCGCTCCTACAGTGCAAGCCACCGCAGAGGTTAGCGCCTGGAAGGGTGTAAGCGTGCCATCCCCTTTCCCTTTTCCTTTCTTAAATGCTTGACCAAGCGTTGACTTGAAAATGTAGCCGAACTTGGTAAACTGAAAGAATCCCAGCCGTATGCTTATGTAAATGCTAAGCGCAGAAATTGTGGCCAAAATAGGTGGCCCCCAGAAAAAGTTTGAAATGGAAACAATAGTATTTGTAAATGACTGCATTTATTAACCTCCTTTGATTAGTGGTATTTCAACCACTCCTACTGAATTACCTAAGAATTGAGAATTTTTAATGCCAAGTTTACCTGCATCTCCACCCCAACCAACAATGCGTCTTCATCAATGTCAAAATGGGGATTGTGATGTTCGTGATTTGTATTTTTTGATTCATCTGCAACGCCGACGAAATAATAAATGCCAGGGATTCTTCTGGAAAATTCTGCAAAGTCGTCCCCTAGCATTACGCTGACATTTTCAGTCTGGATGTTCTCTTCTCCCACCACCTCCTTTGCTACATCCATAGCCATCGCCGTGAGTCTCTTATCATTATTCAGTATGGTGTTTCCGCATTTAAATTCCACAATGCAAGTGCAGCGATATGCACGGCACACATCCTCTATCAGCTCCGTGAAGCGTTCTCTCAATAGTTCATCATCGTCATGAAGGCATCGAATGGATCCTTCCAACTCGACGGAGTCAGGTATGATGATCTCCTTGCTTCCCCCGTGAATCTTGCAGACAGAAATGACAGTTGGTTTATTTGCATCGAGTTCAAGTGCTATTAACGTTTTAATGGCTGATAGTACATGTACCGCGGTGTCTATAGGATTAACGGCCTTGTGTGGTGCGCCCCCATGCCCTCCCTTACCATTGATTGTCAGTTTAAAATAATAGCTTGAAGCCATAATTGGACCTGAGACTATCCCGATAGTTCCACTTTTAAGTGGTGACCAGAGGTGTAATCCGCATATTGCATCCGGTTTAGGATCATCGAATGCCCCGTCAGCAATCATCAACTCAGCTCCAGCATCCTCTTCATTTAATTGAAACAGGAACACAATATTGCCTTTTATGGTGTCTTTAATCCTTGATAGTATTTTAGCTGTTATCATTAGCATGGCAGCATGGCCATCATGACCGCATGCATGCATGACTCCTGGATTTTTTGACTTAAATGGCAGACCAGTTTGTTCTTCAACTGGAAGTGCATCAATATCGCAGCGTAACATGACATTTCGGCCAGGCATGAGGCCTTTAAGAACACCGATTACACCTGTCCCAGCACAACGGCGGACTTCTAGCCCTAGTGATTTTAAATACTCTTCGATAATTCCAGAGGTTCGATATTCTTGCTTACCCAGTTCTGGATGTTCGTGAAAATCTCTCCGAAGCCCAATTAATTCTTCCTGCAGATTCAGAATTTCCTTTTTAATATCCATCTTTCCCCTTCCAATTCCTTTCAGTCAATCCTTCCACAAATTTGCATAGTATCCTTAGACAAAACATTTTGCTATTTATGGATTGAATAATTCAAGCACTATATCATAATTATAAAGCAATTATCATGCCACATTTTAGGATATGGCAAGTCCCATTGTTTTCAATCCGTTTACTCAATTCCCGACTAATTTTCTTGGTTTAATTAAAAAACAAATAAGTCTATTATGACTTATTTGTTTCGTGACGGCTGAAATGGTCGTATTACGAACATTTATATCTAAGTTTTTTTCGAATTATTTATAAGTTATTTTTGAATTATTAACATATTTTTTTTAACCGCTCTTAGAAATGAACAATGGAAGGGCAATCAGGAATTTTCTCTAAAATCATACACATATTGCTTAAGTTTCCTGAATGCGGTTGTCTGGCTAACATTCAATCGTTGAGCAACCTTATAGCTACTCTTATATTTTTCATGGAGTTGAATAAAAATAATTTTTTCCAATTCATTACGCATATCATTCAAGGAGTCTCCCTTTTCTACGATTTCCTCAAAATGTACACTTATGTCATTCTCTTGGTAAGTTAAATCCCCATCATTATATTGTCCATCTAAGAAACCGGAAGAATTCAACAAGACATTCCTTTCCATGTAATTTTCAAGCTGCCTCATATTGCCTTCCCAGTGGTGGTTCTTCATCTTATTCAGGACACTTTCCTCAATCATTACATTCTTGTTATGCTTCTTATTATATCTCCTCAGGAAAATTCTGGCAGCAGAATCAATATCCTCCTTGCGTTCCCTCAAGGGCGGTATATATATGTTTATTACATTCAGCCTATAGTATAAGTCAAGCCTAAATTCCTTTAAGTCAACCATCGTTTTAAGATTTTTATTGGTAGCCGCAATAATCCTGACGTCTATATCTACGGGTTTGACGCCTCCGACACGGGTAAACTTTTTTTCTTGGATTACCTGTAAAAACTTAACCTGCATATTTACGGACATTTCACCGATTTCATCCAAAAAAATTGTCCCTTTATTGGCCACTTCAATCAATCCGGGTTTTCCCACTTTATTTGCACCTGTAAAGGCTCCTGCTTCATATCCAAAAAGTTCCGATTCTAATAAAGATTCGGGAATAGCTCCGCAGTTAATATTGATCATGGGTTCGTTTTTCCGCATGCTGCTGTTGTGGATGTATCGCGCGATCACACCTTTTCCCACTCCTGATTCCCCAGTTATCAATATGGTTGAGTCGACATCCTTGACTTTATCCAACATCTCAAAAATATCCTTCATCACTTTACTCTCACATATGATATCTTGTTCGTCCACTTTTTCAAAAAAGATTTTTTTCTTCTTATTTTCTAGGTACGTGTACAGCGCACTCAATTCATCTAAGTCCATGGCGTCAGTCATGACTCGAAACAGGTTGCCATGTTCATCATAAATGGGGACACCTGTGACAAGCACTTCTTTATTGTTTATTATTTTCTGAATGACAGAAATCTTTCTTCTTTCTGTTAGCACCAAAGCCGCCACCGATGGTTTATACACGCTCTCCATCTCTAGATCCCTGACATTTCTGCCTAGGACACTGGTTCTGTTGATTCCGACGTTCGTTTCAAACATTCGATTAACCCTTAACGTTCTACCCGTTTCATCACAAATATCGAAGGAATTCGGGGCGTTCTCAAAGCATATATTCAATTCTTTGTTAGATACACCAATCTCATACAGGTGTTTCAGATAGGCGCACAAATCATTGCTGCCCTCTTTCAAATCACCAGTGGTGCCCATCTTTATATTCTTCCTATCTTCCTCGTATATTCTTATAATTTCATTTTTTATGACATCCAGGAATCCTCTTGTAATCACGTCATAATCGATTATGCCAGTCATCAAGCTGCTATTGTATACCTCTTCAAAAGCCACTAGTCGATACTGATTGGTGCTATCAACTTTCTTCATCTCTTCCTCAAGATTCATGCCAGGTTTGAAAAGGCCAAAGTTGTTTGACGCAAAGAGTAAGGCCGGATCAGCCAGATTACCCCTCTTCATGCATTGGTAGTAGAAATCATTCTTTTCGATGATTCCAACAATTTTATCTTCTGTACCAACAGCAACATAATCTGCAGGATTGCGGTTCATTGTGTCAAGCAAATCAGACATCGACAATGACACATCAATTAGAATAATTTTTTTTAGTTTCAGATCATTAATGTTCATTTTTGCTCCCTTATATCATTATAAAGACGTCTTTTAATTTCTTTAATTCTAACCATTATTTCTGGATTTGTAAACGTTTTATCCCAGATCAACTAAAGCAAATACCTCCATTGTTGTATGTCATACAACATTTGCATTTATTTAGATGCAATTCATTCTACATCTGCATAGGGTTGATCAAAGGATTTTTCCAAAGCGCCGTTCTTCTTCAACTGCATGTTCCAGTAAAAATTCGTAAGGCCTGTTCCCTTCATTAGTTTGAAAATCAGTCTCCATGTCTTAGGCATTGTAATTGGTTTCCTAAACTCTTTAGCGGCGGAATAATCAAAGACACCATCAGACATGTAAGAAGCTCCCAGCTCTTTGACCTAGTCGAATAGTTTAATCAGAGATTTTTCAGGACGGATTTGTATCCCTTCCATGCCGCCTTTTATCAGGGTCCCACCATAAACTACATTCAATCGCTTCGCCATCTGGGATAAATAAGGCAGCAAGTAGGCGGATTGAAATCCCTCCATCTATTTCAAGATTCTTTCTAGGATATTTTGATTTAAATATGTTTTCCAATTGTATTCTGTAATCATATAGGTTATTTTTAAATTCCGCAGATATCCAAGAAGCAAATTCAAAAGCAATATCTTTATGTGCAAAAGTTCCACCATATCTACCTGCTTTAGATATTAAACCTATTGATCCTGTTGCTAAAATCCACTTTTGAAGTGCGCCACCAGACCCTAGCTGATACAAAAAGCCGCGTAAAGAGGAACCGTTTTTTTCCTGTCCTCAAACCCAAAGTTTTTGGCAGATAGTTTTATTGCATATTCCGGTTTATTAATATCCATATAAATTTTCAAACTTTTCGCCTTAGTATTGTCAGCGGATTTAACCTCTATCGGTATAATCTTGCCATCCCGTTGGATAATAAAATCAACCTCAGCACTT
>JAENWH010000295.1 GCA_016650135.1 Peptostreptococcaceae bacterium | reverse complement strand
CTTGAATAAATTGAAACCTTCATACATAAAAGTTGAAAATGTCGTGTATGCGCCAAGAAAACCTTCGCCGAGCAACAGATACATGTTACCGCTAAGTCCTATGGCGCTTATTACGCCCAAAAGAACTGCACCTGAAATATTGACAAAAAAGGTACCTGCCGGCATCCAGCTGTTTGAGGTTTCAGAAAGTCTTCTGCCAATTGCAAATCTGGTTACACTACCTAAAGCACCTCCAAAGCCTACTATAAGATATCCCATTATTCCACCTCGCCCTTAAAAGTTTTCTTATGATCTCCCGATTCAGGTTTCTCATCTAATTCAGGGGCAAAGTTTCCCCTAGTAAGTTTACCAATGATTTTCCTCGCCGACAGAAGCCCCAGATAAGCAGCGGCAAGACCCAAAACAGCGGATGCCAGAATGTAAACCACAGCAGTAATGTATTCCCCGGTCATCATGAGGCTTACCGTCTCTTTGCAAAGGGTTGAAAAGGTAGTATAGGCACCCAGAAAGCCGGTTGCAATTCCTAGTCGAACATTCGCATCAAAATCTAAAATTTCAAAAGCAATTGTTAAGAGCATTAGCAGGAAAAAGCTCCCGGTAATATTAACAAGCAGGGTATGAATCGGGAAAATACCATGAAAATTCCATATATTAATATCCTTAAAAGCAAATCTTGACATAGCACCCAGCATTCCGCCGGCTGCAATGTATAAATATTTTTTCATTATATCTCCCAAAAAACAGAATTGATTAAAATATAGTTCATTTTAATCAATTCGTCAACAAAATATGAATTTATTCCATTTTTTCAAGTGCTTTTAAAATTCCATAGATTATTCCCTGTGGTCTTGGCGGGCAGCCAGGGATATAAACATCTACAGGCAAAACACTGTCAATGCCGTTTAAATTAGCATAAGAGTCCTTAAAAATTCCTCCACTGCAGGCACATGCGCCAACCGCTATAACCAGTTTCGGATCCGGTGTAGCATTATATGTTTTTACTAAAGCAAGCTCCATGTTTCGGGTAACTGTTCCTGTAACCATAAGCATATCAGCATGTCGTGGTGATGCCACAAAATGGATTCCAAGGCGCTCAATATCGTTGAACGGATTGCTTAATGCATTAAGTTCATAATCGCATCCATTGCAGGAGCCTGAATTCACTTCTCTAATTTGAAGACTTCTACCGAATATATTTTTGATTTTTTCCGAAACCTGATTACAGATTAATTCATAGTCGCTGCCTGGAAGTTCTCTTTCCTCCACTATCAAGGGACTTTTACGAAGGTCCATCCTGTCTTTTACCGCCATTTCAAATTCATTCGTCATATGAATTGCGTTAAATTGGCAGACATCTTCACAGTGCACACAGAAAATACACTCATCTACATTTATGCCAATCTCCCCTGTTAGCGGATCTTGCACAATAGCATTTGAAGGGCAGTGCTTTAAGCATTCGCAACATTTTGTGCATTTACTGTTGTCTATTTCGGGCTTCCCAATAAAAAGCTCCGAGTTAATAGCCTTTTTTGGATACCCTTGTGTCTGTCTTCTATATTTTAAAACTTTACCGATTGTACTAAACATCCTTGATCCCCCTATAAATCATTTCCAGCGTAAGACAAATTAAAACTTTTATTTATCAAAGGAAAGTCGGGCACTATATTGCTCTGCACGGCATGACAAACAATAGGCCAGTTGCAGAAAGACGGCGTACGAACTTTATATCTGTAAATTGTATTATTTTCTCCAGTCATAAGAAAATGAATGTTCTCTCCTCTTGGAGATTCTGTCATCCCATAAGCCATTTTATAAGCCGGAAGTTGTCCAATTGAAGTTTTAACATCCATTTGCAGCTGATTCCCGGTTTCCATAGCAGCCAACACTTCAAGCGCCTGAAGCATGATTGATATTGATTCATGACACTCTTTTAATTTAATCTTCATTCGAGCATTCACATCCCCGTCAAAATATGCAGGTATTTCAAATTCTAATTCTTCATAAACAGAATAAGGGAAATCTCGCCTGACATCAAAATCCCAACCTGTAGATCTGGCTGCAGGTCCTACTGCATTCAAATCTTTTGCTACTACAGTCATTACAATTCCTGTATGTTCCACTCGGTCAGCAAACATGGCATTTCCTCTTACGATTTCCCATGTATCCGACAGTTCCTTATCGATTTTTTTCAATTGCTCTGAAATACTTTTTTCTTTGCCGAGAATAAAATCTTTTCTGACCCCACCCGGCTGGTTTACGCTTCTTAAAAACCTCATGCCGCAAAGCTCATCAGCGATCAGATAAGCCCATCCCCTCATCATTCTAAACTGGTAACAGGCAAACCCGTAAGCCACATCTAAACAGACACCGCCCAGATCTCCAAGATGAGCCGTCAGTCTTTCCATCTCTGCAAAAACCACTCTCGTGTATTCTCCCCTTTTAGGTATTGTAATGCTTGCAATTTTTTCAACCGCCTGACAATATGCCAATGAATTTGAAAATGTTTCGTCCCCTGATATTCTTTCAGAAATAAACAACCCTCTTTCCAAAGAAGACCCCTCTGCAAGCTTTTCAATTCCTTTATGAACAAATCCTAGTTGTACTTCCAGATTAATGATTGGTTCTCCGGCCACACTAAAACGGAAATGGCCTGGTTCAATGATTCCCGCATGAACGGGTCCGACCGGAATTTCAAAAACACCTTCACCACCGACTTTATTGAAACGCATGGCTCTGTCAGCAAGTGGCGGTCTTTTATGCCCGTCATAATCCTTTCGGAGCGGATAATTATTTTCCGGCCAGTTGCCATGAAAAACAAGTGGTTTCGCATCAGGATGTCCTGCTGGTTCAATCCCAAACATATCCTTAATTTCTCTTTCATAAAGCGCTGCGCCATGAATTCGGTCTGTTACCGATTCGCATTGAGGTTTTTCCCCATCAACTTTACTTCGTAAAGTTATTAAAATCCCTTTCGCTCTGTTTGCAAAAACATAATGAATCATAAATTTCCCATTAAGTTCTCTTTCATCACATGCGAACATGGAAACAAGGGGCAAACCCATCGTTTCATAAAGGTATAGGCAAACAGGCCTAGTTTCTTTATTCTCTACCTGTATATAAATTTCATTCCCATTTTCTATCCAATATTTTTCAAAACTTTTTGGGAAGGCATCTAAGAGCTTCTCCATCATTACTTTTACTCCCATTTATATACCTCCCGTTATTACGTTTTGTGCATCAACCATTAAATTAAAGATGCCATCAGGCATGTAAAGCCCGGTTATTGAAATAATTACCAGCATTATTATAATCACTGCAACACCATATTTATTTGTTTCACCTGGTGTAACGTTTTCTTCTCTATTATTGTAATAAAACATTCTGAAAAGTGTGGATACGATACCAACAAAT
>JAENWH010000346.1 GCA_016650135.1 Peptostreptococcaceae bacterium | reverse complement strand
TGTTTAATATTTTATGAAAAAAGCTCTGAAAAAGAAAATGAGTTTAGTAACATCAACGAAATCATTAATTCTATTGAAAATGAAGAAACCAAGAAAATTCTTGCTGATTTATACAATTCTCCAGCATTTACTGAAAAAGGGGATAATGTAAAAGATAGTACATCCAATACTTATTATTTTGAAGCTTTCAAAAAAATGTCAAACTTAACTGGCGAAAATTTAGATATTGAAATTTCAAAGGTTATAGAAAAAACAATAACTGATAATATAAATAATCCAAATATTACTTGGAGCCAAACTTTTATCAATACGTATGTCAAGAAATATCATCCAGAGTATATAGATGATCTTGAAAAACAAGGAAAGAGAATGTAGTTTAGAAGATGTTATCAAGGAAATGGAGAGATAGTAGATAACAAAATAGGTTTAAGTTAGTTTAAAGTAGCATGGCAGACCATTTTAAATAATTTTGTAAAGCTACTCTTCACTCCGATTAGCGTCTTACCGGAACAGCGGCTCAACTTATTAATGCTTTAAAACGTTGATGTATAAAGGTTTATATGGCTTTTACATGTGCGAAGTTTTTTATTTAAAAGCGAAAAACGTTTTCAAATAAGGAGGTAAAAGATATATGTTAGAAAAAAGAAAACTGGGGAAATTTATCTTCGCAATGATGGTAATCATCATTATTTTTATTGGTTATATCTATGCGATGGAACCAAAAGAGCAAACTGATAAAAGTACAGTGGATTTTGATACAAAGCCTGGTTATGAGCGGCTGTTAAACAGTGTCATAGCTGAAAAGAGTGAAGAAATACGACTGAAAGAAGAAAAAATGGCTGAGGGTGGTAATTATTTTATAGTAACTAAGGAGATGGAAGAAGATCCTAAATATCATAATCCTGATGGTTCATTGAATTTGGAAGCCATATGTAAAGATCTTGGATTCCACTTAACCCCTTCTCCAGAAGGAGCATTAAAGGAAACCCACCTGTCTGCCGCAGCCGGTTCTATTGGACCTCATGTTTTAGAGCACGCGGAGGCTGCTGTTTATTCTGATGAAAAAGGCGTATCATGGAGCTTGAAAAAAGGGGATAAGATTATTTTCCATGTTTATGCAGACAAAGAATATTATAAATCCAGTGGACATCTTTATTTCGGTGCACTGAAAATTGGAGAGCCTTTTTTGGTGGACAACCTTGACGAAGGGGTTACCGTTGAAAAGGAAAAAGAATTCGAGTACGACGTCCCTGAGACAGGAGAATACCATTTTTATCTGTTTTGCGGATCTACGGAGCCGATTGTTATAAAGTGGATCAATATTTCAATAAGTTAAAGTAAAAGTTAGCAAGTTATTATCCTCCAGGTGGATTTAGTTTTAATGATTATTATATGCCAATAGACAAATGTTTGTTGATGGGGGTTATATAAAAATATAAACGATAGTGCGATAAGAACAGTTACTATGAAGTTAAAGAGTAATTATTCCTTTTGGGCACAAGAAACAACACCAATTAACTCTTGGAATAGCGCCACGCAAGTATTGTATTAATATCTAAGGAGGCTTTTTATGAAAAATATAAAGAAAAAGTATTTAATAATTGCAACTTTATTGGTAATGAGTTTGGTATCTATAGGTATAATCTCTTATGCGATTAATAGCGCAAATAATAGTGAGAATAATAATGAAAAAAAAGTACGGATGTGAAACAAATGATGCTAAATGAAGCAAAAGAAATATTTGCAAATCAAGATTTACTCAAGAATAAAACTCAAATTGGAGAAATTGATGGCCTTCCATTATATGCAGGAGAATTAGAACTTTATAAAATCAAAAGAGAAACTCAAAACAGTGCAAATCCCTACAAAGACGCTCTTGAGTCTTTAAAGGTAATAAAGCACGATGAAAAATTAGCAGAAAAATATAGTATTGTAATTACAGACGAAGAAGTAGTTTCATATAATAAGGATCAAAGAGAGATGTTTGAAGGTTCTGATGCTGAAACCGAACAAATAATGAAAGAATATATCGCCGCATTAGGTTTAACAGAAGATCAATATTGGAATGAATATAAAATGATTGAAAATAGAGGCTATTTGTTAAAAAATACCAAGAATTAATAGAGCAATAAGCCATAAATTCCTACTAATTCCGATTTTTTTAAATGACTAACAAAGCTAGAAGTAAGAAAGGGGCGTATTATGAATTGGAAAACAATGGAGGAAAACACTCAAAAGAAATTGAAAATCTATGAAACCATAAGGCAAACCGTTTATGTCTATAAAACAGGATTTAAGCAATTTGTGGCTTTGTCCCTAATTTCAATGATTCCAGTTCTTGGTGCGTCTGCAGTCCCAATCGTTTTGCCTTTTTCAATTAGTATTGCAATATTGATATTAATAATATCAATAATATTGATTTATTTAACTTTACGGGCATGTGCTGGGTTTTTCGTGCTAGCGAAAAACATTTTGCAGGGGGAAAAGCGGACGGTTAAGGAATCATTCCAACAGACCAAAGGCTTAGCCGGGACGTACTTTTCAATCTCACTGATTTATGGGATGATTATTCTTTTGCCCTGCTTAGGAATAGGACTTTCATCTGAACTAATATCAAATAATGCAATCAAATTCGGAATTATAGGATTGCTGATGATTCCGCTTGCTTTCTTATCTACAAGGTATTATTTGGCGATTCCCTCAGCATTGCTTTTCGGAGATTCAGGAGGACTTGAAAGTAGCAAGCTTCTTGTGAAAGGTAATTTCTGGCAGGTTCTTGCTATAATTGCGCTTACTCAAGGTATTAT
>JAENWH010000170.1 GCA_016650135.1 Peptostreptococcaceae bacterium | reverse complement strand
CCTTGAAAGTTTTGCTCTGTTCCATGATAATATATGGACCTGCCTGCCTGCAATGGTTTGATTCCCATTGTATTCAACCTTGTGATCAAACGTATTTTCTATAAATTTGTTAGAATAGTCAATATATCCGGCTTTACTGATACCGCTCAGGGGTTGTTTGAAAATTTCTATTCTCTTATCATTGTTTTCTAAAACAGTGTAGACACTGGAATATGACATGTCTACATTCATCCCCTTGTCAATCTGTAAACTGTATCCATCTACATTATTAGCAAAAATATTTTTGTTGTTTGCTGTATTTAAATTGTATAATCCTGTCGGTTGTTCCCGGTTACCCGCTTCGTTACTTAAAGCATACGCTGGAGTTGCCAAGGGTGCCATCAAAAGAGCAGCAATAATAACAGTTATAATTTTTTTCAATTAGTTTTCTCCCTTTTTGAATTTTTTGATAAAGCTTCTAATTTCATTTCCCATATTTTTTCATAAGCTGTTCATCTTTAATTTTCCATACCTGGTTTGCTTTGACAGTATCATTTCTAATTTTCTATGCCTGTTCTGGATTTCACGCCATTATTGTAATAATGCTTGATTTCTTTCATTTCAGTCACCAGATCCCCTCTGTCAATGATTTCCTCTGGTGCATATCTGCCTGTTAGAATAAGTTCGGTATTTTCCTTCTTTAAATTAATTACGTCGATAACCTCTTCAACCTTCAGAAGTTTAAAAAACAAAGCTGTATTTATTTCATCAAATACAATAACATCATATTCTCCCGATTCAACAATTTCCTTCATTCTTGACAGACCATTCTCAGCATCAGCTAAATCTTTTTCTGTAGGTTCCCCGTGTAAAAACTCAACACCGCCAAATTGTTCCATTTTAAGCCCTGGTAAAAATTCTGCCGCTTTTAATTCACTGTAATCCTGACCCTTCATGAACTGCCCAATAAACGCTTTATTGCCTGAGCATATGGTACGTAAAACCAGTCCTAGCGCCGCAGTTGTCTTACCCTTGCCATTTCCTGTGTACACTTGCACATATCCCTTTTCCAACATAAAACAATCCTCCTGCCAATTTTCCAAAATCAGAATATATTATTTCGAATATTTTTTAGCAATTACTTCCGCTATTTTAATACCGTCTACGGCTGCAGAAGTAATCCCTCCTGAATAGCCGGCTCCTTCTCCACATGGGTAAATTCCTTTTATTGACCCTTGGTAATACTCATCTCTTTCAATTCGCACTGGAGATGAACTCCTCGTTTCCACCGCACTTAATACAGCATCAGGTGTATCGAAGCCTCTAAGTTTTCTTCCCATAAATGGAACCGCCTCTAATATGGACTCTACTGCAAACTCCGGAAGAGATGCTCTTACACCAACGCCGCCGCCCTTATTTTTGACGAACTCGCCAAGAGAACATTTTGGTGCCTTATAGCGACCACCGGCCACCTGGTAAGCAATTTTTTCATATTTCTCCTGGAAATCAATTCCTGCCAGGGGGTCTTCAGATTCAAAATCATCAGTTCTCACATCCACCAAAAGGCCGCTGTTTGCATTTTTACCGTCTCTGGCATTGTTACTCATGCCATTTGTTACTACAGCACCTTCACTGGAAGAGGTTACAATTACTTCCCCGCCAGGGCACATGCAGAAGGTGTAAACACCTCTTCCATTTTTACATCGATGGGATAGATTATACTCTGCCGCCCCAAGTCCTTCAGCATTTCCATACTGGGACTTATTAATCAAAGCCTGCAGGTGTTCTATTCTTACACCAATCGAAAATGGTTTCTGCAACATTTTCAATCCAACCTGATTCAAATATTTAAAGGTATCCCTGGCGCTATGGCCAATCGCCAGGACAAGGTTCTCAGTTTCAATCACTTCATTGCCGTTTACCTCTACTGCATATAATTCTCCGTTTGCTGCTTTCAATCCGGTTACTTTTGACTCAAATCTTATCTCTCCGCCGAGACTGATTATTCTTTTTCTAAGGTTAACAACAACACCTCTAATCAAATCTGTCCCTATATGAGGCTTTTGCTTGTATAAAATTTCTTCTCCAGCGCCTGCCCTAGCAAATTCATTTAAAACCTTGCCGATTCTCTTATCTTTGATCTGGGTTGTAAGTTTGCCGTCAGAAAAGGTTCCTGCGCCTCCTTCACCGAATTGAGGGTTTGATTCAGGGTTCAGAATTCCATTGTTCCATAAATTTTCCACATCAGTTATCCTTTGTTCCATCGCTTTTCCACGCTCTAAAACAAGCGGTTTATATCCCATTTCAGCAAGGATTAAGGCAGAAAAAATACCAGCCGGTCCAAACCCTACAATAACAGGTCTGCTTTTCATTTCTTCCGTTCCCTTTTTCACATATTCGTATTCTATTGATTTCGGCTGATCCAACTTAAGTTCAATGCCAGAATTTTCAATTGAAAAATCGACACTGTAAACAAATTTAATATCGCCCTTGTCTCTGGCATCTATTGATTCCTTAACAATTCTATAATCCGTTATCTGAAGTTCTGGTTTCCCTAATTTACTGATGATTCTGGCGGGTATATTGCTTTTGTCTTCATCAATATTCAATTTAATTTCATGTACTCTATACATTTTATATTTCCTTTACGATATTGTGACCAGCTTTGATACCATTCAGCCATGCATTTTGAAGATTATATCCTCCACAGGGTCCATCATAATCAATTATCTCGCCACCAAAGAACAAACCTTTCACAAGTTTTGATTCCATAGTATTCATATTAATCTCTTCTGAAGCAACTCCTCCACTTGTACATTGAGCTTCTTTCCAGCCCTTTCCGCCTGTAACGGTGAATGTGAGTGCTTTTACTGTTTGACTTAATTTTTCCATCTCGTGTGCAGTAATTTGTGAAACTTTTCTGTCTTTCCCGCTTAATGATCTTTCATATACAAAACTGGCCAGTTTGTTATTCAGTATAGACTGAAGAATAACAGATGCCATTTCATCCGGCATTTTTTTTTGCTTTTGTAACAGATAATCTGTAAGCATCTGAACTGATGTTTCAGGGACAAAATCCAGCACGATTGAATATTCCCTAAAGCCGTCCTCCAGCTTCACGCCCTCTTCAATTTTCAGTAAACGGCTTAAATTAAATATGCATATTCCCGAAAGACCCTGATTAGTAAACTGTATCTCCCCTTTTTCAATCGCCAGAGGATTTCCTTTTTTTAGAAGTGTTGCTGTCCCTTTTGCCCTGACTCCCTTTATAACATCAAATTCACCTTCGCAAATAATCGGCATCAAAGTTGGCGCAAGCTTTGTTATGCTATGCCCAAGATTTTTTGCGAATCGGTAACCGTCGCCCGTTGTACCAAACTGAGGTGCCGCTTTCCCCCCTGTTGTCACAGCAACTCGGTCTGCAAACACTGGCTCTCCTCTTTTGAGAATTATTTTGAATCCATTCTTTGCCTTTTCTATTCTTTCAACGTCTGTATTCAATCGCTTCTTTATACCCAGCCTGTCAATTTCTCTTTCAAAGGCTTCAACCACTGCACTTGCCTGTTCTGAATACGGATAAAGCCTTCCTTCATCTTCTTTTCTGATCATCAAACCTATTGATTCAAAAAGCATCAATACGGAAGTTATATCTTCCCCGTTAATGTTGGAAATATTGCATTTGCCATTGCCTGTAGCTAAAAGTTTTTTACCCAGGCTGTTGTTTTTTTCAATTATTTCTACCTTTGCCTGTGGGTTTTCCCGAGCAGCTTCAATGGCTAAACTTATTCCTGCAGCGCCTCCGCCTATTATAACAGCATTCAAAATTTCTCCCTCGCATCACTGATTTTTCATTATAAATACACGAATGTATTATATCATATAAATATGATTTTGCCATTAAAGAGTTTTGTGGTATTATATTAAAGTACACTGTTTTTAAAATACAGATTGGTGAAATAATGTTTAAAATAATAAAATTTTTAATAAAGTCAGTTCTTTTTATCATCTTAATTTTAGCCGGTTTTTTAGGATATGCCAGATTCATTGAGCCAAATACCTTAGTGGAGAAATTCATAGAAATTTCTTCTCCTTATGTTTCAGAAAACGCTGACAATTTAAAAATCGCAGTTTTCTCCGATACTCATTTCAGTGATGATTATGACTTGGAAGATTTTCAAAAGGTGTTAAACAACATAGAAAAAAATAAACCTGATTTAGTTCTTTTTGCCGGTGATTTGATTGATAACCTGGATATGTTTAATGGCAGTCCGGATGACATTTCTAAAACTTTTCAATCCATAAAAGCGCCTCTTGGTAAATATTCAATTTTTGGGAATCACGATTATGGTGGTGGTGCAGAAAATGAATATGAGAAAATCTTAAGTGAAGGTGGATTTAAAGTTCTTAAAAATCAGTACTTTGCCTTGGATTCTCATAAAATTTCAATAATCGGAATTGATGACTTTATGCTTGGATATGGTGATATAACGAAAACGACGTGGGCAAGAGATGATTACTATAATATTCTTCTTTGCCATGAACCGGATATTGTAGATTCGATTTTAAAGTATAATATTGATTTAATGGTTTCTGGCCATACGCATGGTGGACAAATACACATACCTGGCTACACCGAGGATTTTCTTCCTCCATACGGCAAAAATTATGTTAAAGGGTTATTTGAATTCAACAATTCCAGATTAAGTAAACTTTATGTCAACCCTGGCCTTGGCACAACTAAAATCCCGTTAAGATTCCTTTCTAAACCAGAAATCACTTATATAACCATCACCCGAGAATAACAAAAAATAACAATAGCAATAAATAAATGGCAGCCCGGTCAACGCCGGTTTGCCATTTTCAATTTTATTCTGTTTTAAGTTCTATTCTATTTTCAGTTCTGTTCTATTTTTACTTCTGCTCTATTGTGGGTTCCACAGTTTTGTTGCTTTCACCTTTGT
>JAENWH010000539.1 GCA_016650135.1 Peptostreptococcaceae bacterium | reverse complement strand
TCTCCCAAAGCCTGGTTTATAATGGAAAGCATTTCCACCTTCTCAAATCTTACAGGAATTGCTCCGCTGGAAGCTTTTGCCGCCTCGAACAAATCCTCCGTCAGTTGCCTTAATCTTGAAGTCTTGCGATCGATGACATCCAGATACTGAGGTGCATTAGGACTGTTAAGCCCTTCTGTTTTCAGTAGATCTATGTAGGTAACCATCGAAGTCAATGGTGTTTTCAAGTCATGTGAAACATTTGATATAAGTTCAGTTTTTAACCGTTGATTTTTCAGTTCATTCTTAACGGCTAAAAGAGATGCTTCGGAGATACGGTTAATACCTCTTGCCAAATCAGCAAGTTCACCTTGCTCGTTTGATTCCACCGGGATTTTGTAGTTCAAATTTCCGCTTTTGGCTTCATCAACCCCTTTTTTTACCGCTTCATACTTCTTGATCCATCTAGGTGCTATAATCAATATCAGTATAAATACGACTGGAGCAAGAGGTGTTACTGCCGAAATCAGACAAATGCCAAGAGTTATCAGAACAACCTTTTGCGTGGTGCTGCCACTGTTATAAATATATTTAATCTTGCTATAAAGGATCAAAGCAACTCTTCCAATTAATGATGTTTTTATAAATATTCCCGCCTTTATTTTCCTGATGTCAGACATTATCAGCAGCAACCCTATTGCTGCTGAGGCCAGGCCTACAACAGCTGCAAGTCCTGTGATCAGTTGAGTAGGCAGAATTTCCGTATTAAACATATAAAACTGATGTAAATAATTTCTATATGCAAAGGAATAATTGCCACCAATAGTTTGTAATACCCCTGCATATGCCAGCATACCAAAACCCGTTCCGCCAACGCCCAAAAGCAAAGCGATTAAAAAAAGATTCACTTCCGTGTACATCTTGTCTATGGTCTCAATAATAATATTACCCTTTTCATCACGCTCCCCGACTGCATAACATAGGTAAACAAATGATGCAAGACAAACAATGCTAGCAGCTGCAATAATCATCACATAAATTTGCTGGTTGTCTGCAACCCGACTCATACCATTCATTATGTATTGTCCGTTGCTTTGTACTATCAGAAGCATACTGCTAACGATTCCTGTCAGAAAGCTGACAACACATAAAATAAAACTTGTTCCATATAAAACTTTATTAGAGTTTTTCAATTTTGTATCCAATTCCCCATACCACCTTTAAATATTTCGGATCTTTCGGGTTGATTTCAATCTTCTCCCGGATCCTTCTGATGTGTACCGCTACCGTATTTTCAGGATTATATGCTGCTTCGTTCCAGACTGCCTCATAAATCTGTTCAATGGAAAACACCTTGCCTGCACTCTCTGTTAATAATTTTATAATTCCGTACTCTATTGGGGTTACGTCAACCTGCTCTCCATCTACAACGATGGATTTCTGCTCATCGTCAACCTCAAGTCCCCCTGATTTGCAAACTCCCTTTTTAATTTCCATACTGCCCAGATTTGTATATCTTCGTAATTGCGATTTAACTCTGGCTATCATTTCAAGGGGATTAAACGGTTTTGTGATGTAATCGTCCGCACCGATATTTAAACCTGTGATTTTATCGTAATCCTCAGATTTCGCTGATAACATGATAAT
>JAENWH010000343.1 GCA_016650135.1 Peptostreptococcaceae bacterium | reverse complement strand
TTTTAGCGGCAATACAAACTAGTTGTAGGAGCCGTGCTGAGATTATCGCCTTCTTAGAGAGCAAGTAACTTATATCCCAATGCCATCGATTTCTAATAGGCCAGATGGCATTGAGTGGGTAAAGTTTGGGAAGTTAGCATACAGGCATGAGCATAAGTAACCTTGAAATTTAAGGGATTAGTATTGATAATAAGTAATCATCTTAAACGGATTCTCTAATTGTAAAATTAAGTAAGGTGTTAAAGCCCCATGAGTTTGAGTCCTATATTCTCCGCCAATTAAAAAAAACCGCAAAGCACTTATAATTTCAAAGTGCTTATCGGTTTTTTCATTACTTTGAGTTTCGTTCTAATGACAATTTTAATAGACATTCCCAGACTTAATGTGTGAAAAAGCGTCGACAAGTATTTTTGATTGACAGACGCTTCTATTGAAGTTAATTGTTTATTCATAACTAGATTTTTAAATTAAACTTATTTATTAGATCTTTTGCATTATCAAAAGCTATACCAGAGTGCCATCTTCTAAGGCCTCTTCCTTAAGAGCTATTTTAACTGCAATATTTTTATCAGTTATTCCTCTAACTTGATACCTTATCCCTTCGTGAGAGAAACTTTTTTTAACATTCCAAACCTTTTTCTTTATTAATTGTTAAATAAACAATTCGTTGTTGTTTAAAGACCATTATATGATTCATTTGTCAGTCAAGCAGCTCGGACTCCTTTTTCATTTCTGCTTGATTGTAATCCCAGTCATTTCGCCTGTCGATAACTGCTTTTTCAACATCCACTGATGAAATATGTGTATCTATAATATTATTTACAATACTTATGAACTTTTCTTTAATTTGGTTGTTAGAATACATAAAATATTCAAGAGGGTCTAGTGTTAATGGCTCACCTTTCATTAGACTTTCTATGTCAAACATGTTCGAATTCAACCACCATGAACCATCTTTGTCTAATTTTCCTAGATTTATTGTTTCTAATATGTTCATAATTAAACTATCTTTGTCTAATTTTCGCTGTTCCATTAAATAGTATTCTTTATTTTCAGCCTCTAATAAATGGAAACGTATACTATTTAACAATTTCATAAAATCATCTTGTTCTAAAAGCATATTTAATGCTTCGGAAATTCCATTAAAGCCTCCTTCAACGCCATTATGGCTGTAACAGTGCAATTCCATATTTTCTATAGCCTTATCAGATAAACCTATCTTTTCGTGAATGCTTTTAATATCGATATCCCTTGAAGCTGAATCACTATATCCAAGCAGATAGTCAGGAGTTGTTTCTAAAGCTTCCGATAATGATATCAAATTCACACTATTTGGCATTGATTCTGCATTATAATACGCTGAAATAGTTGCTTTCCCAATTTCAGTTGTATGTGCAAGCCATTCTTGATTTTTCTCTAATTCAATTAATCGTTTATTAATAGCAATAGAAAGATCATTTAATTTAGGAATGTTTCGTTTTGTTGCATTACCCTCCCGTTTTAATCTATCTTTCTCTTTTAAAGACTTATCCATGTTGTTCCGCCTCGATGTCTTTTTTGCTTCTTTAACCATCATATTTTCCTTTCTTGTTTTCAGAACATAAATTATTTGTGTTCGCATTATAATACAAGTGTATCACATTGACGCTGGAAAGCAATGGCTGGAATACAAACCGAACAAAATTAATTTACATTCGGTAATCTTTGACAATAACGAATTTTTTGGGGAAGTTGGTTTTCGCGGAGACATTTAAGTATAGACCGTGTATACTATAAATATAAACCGAATGAAATATAAACATGTTCGTAACAAAAAAATAAAGATGGCCTGGATATGTAACGTCCTATTAATTAACGAACTGGTAAGACAGGAACGGTTTGCTTATTAGAGGAAATGCCGTAATATCGGCAAAAGGAAAATATAAGTAAGGATTCAAATTATAAACAACAAAGCCAAAGCCGGAATGGTTGTAAAGTCCGGACCCATAAAGGAGAAAAATTGTGCAAAATACGTATTCAGTATTATTATCAAATACTTCAAAGAAAAGTGTGGATTTTTATAAATCTAGTCAGGGGATTGAAAATGAAAATGTTTTTTCCCCGAAGGAGCTAATGGATATCAAGGCCGATGAGATGATTAAAGGATTTAGGAATATGATTAAATACAGCAACCTTGAACTAAGAGACTACTTTACAGTGCAAGAGGCCTTCTTTATTGTAGCATCAAGAAATGAAGCGATTTATGATTCAAAGTTTAGCCCAAAAAGTAGTTTGTATATTAATGCCTATGATTCTATAAAATATGATAGTTTTGATGTTCACTATGATGTAGATCCAAAAATAATTCTTGATAAACTTGAAAAGCTTACAGAATTTCAAGCATTTTGTGTAATTCAAATGAGCCTTAATTATTTCCTTGATTTTGATTTATGCTTTGATCTTGACTATAAAGGTTTACGGCGGAGATTTTTAATTTCAGAAGTTAAGGTAGAATAACAGCTTCAAATAATCACACAAGAATAGTTGATTATAAAATAGATATTTCAAAGAGTATAAAAGCTGTGGAACAATGGATTTTATCTTTCAGACAAGGAGGTGGATTATGAAGAAAAATACAGAACTAAGAGAAGCAGCAAAAAAATCAGGTGTGGAATTATGGGAAATAGTTGAAAAGCTTTGTATATTTGAAAGTTGCTTTCCCAAAAAATTCATGAATGAATCAGCCATAAGTATAAAGTATATTGTTAATGATTTAACTGAAAAGTTGAAAATAGAAAAACAATCAGAAATATAGGCAAAAAGAAATTAAGCTATGAATTCAAATTTTAAACAAAAAAGCCAGGCTGGTGGTTAAACCC
>JAENWH010000326.1 GCA_016650135.1 Peptostreptococcaceae bacterium | reverse complement strand
TTCTGGAGTTAATATATTATCAGCAATCGCCTTCTGATATTCGGGAAGGAAAGTATTGGTTATACTAAGATTCATAGCATCGGTAACACTTTGCATCAATGCTTTTTTCATCAGATCACCAAATGAAGACGAAAAGTCACCTAAAGCATTTTGTCCAAGTTTCAACCCGTCCCAAATTCCGGTAAATATCGAATCGGAAACCTCTGATGAATCAAATCCAAGAGATTGCCGGAAAGTGTCTTGTAATAGTTCTGATTGTTGTTTCCTTGCTTTAATTATTGCAGTTATGGATTCAGTCTGAGCATCATTGAGTAATAAAATTCCACTTGTAAACTTATCAATAAAATCAGATGCACTATAATCACTATAATATGAACTCATACCTAGACTATTGGTAATTTTTGATTTTCTTAACTTTTCAGTATTTAAATCAATTTCAATCCCTAAATCTTTGTATTGTTTTTCAGCTAATTTAAAATAATTAGTATCCGAAAGATTTGATAATATTACAGATTGCTGTTCGAGTAAATTATTTACATTTTCAAGTGCTCTTACTGTTGAATCTTCGTCTTTATTTTTACTTGACGTAATGGCAGATAACAATGTTGAAGCTATATTAAATGCAGCGGCTGGTAAGTTTCCTGATGCAGCATTTGCCAATGCGTTAGCCATGCCTTGCATCTGCTTATTTTGTTCTTGACTTAATCCAATCTGATCAATCAATTCGCCTGTTAATTGTCTAGCTCCTTGTATTATTTGTTTTTGTGTTTCTATTTTCAGTTTTGCGGCTTCTTCTTCATCATCTGCTGTTTTCTTTGCATATTCAGCATTTTCTTTTTGTCTATGTTTTAACCTTTTCGCATTTTCGCCTTCTAATCCGCTAATTTTTTCTAAGTATTTTATCTGTGCTTTTGGATCGAAGTTTAGTCCGGTTGCCTTTTGCATGTCCGAAATTGCACCCGAAACTGTTGTAGCTCCCTTTGATGTTATTGGTTTATTTTCTGCTACCGCAATAGCTGATTTGGCAATTTCATTTCTTAAAAACAGTTCGCTTTTAAGTAATACTAATTTTGCAGCCATGTTATCCAATTCCTGACCGCTCAGTGCTTTAATTGCTTCCTGAGTATCTTTTATACGGTTTTCAAGTTCAGCATCTTCTTTGGCCTTTTTTGATGCAGCAATGGCATCGTCTTTCATTTTTTTTCTTGCTGAGCCTACTACTGTAAATATACTTAGTAATTTCTTGACTGATGAATCATCGGCCTCGCCTACTTTTTTATAAGCATCGACAACATTCAGAATCATTTCTTCTTTCAGTTTACCATACCCACGTAAAGCCTCTGCATATAATTTTACCGCAGGAGAAGCGGCTGCGTTAGACTTTAATTTCTCTAAAAACGCCTGTTCATCTGCAATGTTTTTAGCATTTCCTGATTTGATTAATTCTTCCTGAGTCTTAATATACTGATAGGTTTTACCCTCCATTTTAAAGCCACCGTTTTTATTGTATTCTTCAGCCTTTTTTCGGGTAGTTTCGTCAACTTCTTTTAAAATGTTCAGTAGTTTATTTTGAGCATACGATTCCCTGTTAGTTGCATCAAATGTGGTTTTATCAATTTTTGATCTGCCTTCAGCGATTAGCATTGTTGCATTCAATTCATCCTCTGCGTTTTTAATCCTTATGTCTGCAAATTTCTTTTCATCTGCTATTCTTTTTTCACCGGCCTCTAGTCTCTTTTCTGGCGACTGACTTGGATCTTTTAATATTATTTCGTTTTGAGTATTTATAAGCATTTGATCGGCTTCATTCATTGACTCAGCCCATCTAGCCTCCTTTATCTTATCCATCGCCTCGGCATAATCCCAACCTAACTGAATAGCCTCTTTCATATTTGAAAAGAAGTTTGAAAAATCTCCAGATGCCAACGTACTCCAAAAATATGAAAGTCCTTCGCTTGCTGCTGATACTGCAAACTCAAATTGATCTGCTGAATCTTTTGTGGATGCAATGACAGCCTTGCCTATTTTTAATGCAGCGGTTACAGTAGCTAGTCCTAACGCCCATTTCCATAATCCAGCGATAACAGGTGTCTGAGATTCCGCTTCAGTTACGTTGCCAGCAACTTGTGCTTTTTGCATGTCAATTAATGCGCCTTCCTCTGATGCTAAATTCCTTTTTGCATCTGCTAATTTACCATGAACTTGTAAGTTTTGCTCATAACTACCGCCACCGGATTTCATTGCGGCCTCTAATTCCTTAATTTCTTGTTTAAGTTCCTTAATGGCATTTCTCTGAACATCAACAGACTTTCTCATTTGCTTCGATGTCTGAGTTGCGAAGTCACCAATAGAATCACCACCCTTTTCGACATGTTTTACAAACTCTTCAACAGTCTGTTCGCTTTCCTTAATCCCTTTATTAAGTTTGGAATTATCTATGCTGGATTCAAAATGTATTGCGGCCATAATCTTAGGTTTTTAATCTGCTTGAAAACTTTGCCATCATATCGGCTGCTTCTTGTGGGTCGTTTACAACTATCGGTTTTTCTTCTCCTTTATAATCATACCAAGGAAAATCTTGCATCATGAGATTCAAAGTTATCCACGGCATTTTCATTATTTCCTTTTCAGATAACATCAATTTGGTTTTGATCATTGCGATACGTCCGAACCAACTATCTCCACCTTTGGCTTTCGGGTCGTCATCTTGTTTAACCCCATCGCCAACGCCATAATACGATAAAAAAAAACCGGGTTTGATTGTTTATTAATCAATAGGTACAATGTAAAAACATCTTCTAAAGGTGCCTTTCTGATCATTCCTGACACTAATCGTTTAAACAATCTTCTTTTCCAGTTTGAACTTAAAACGGCAATAGCAACCGAATTAGCAGCATAACGAAGGTTTTTGGCATGTTCCAACATTCCTGGAAACAATTCTGCATCCGGTGGAATATCTTTCATCTTAGCCGATTCACGGCCGATTAAAATGATCTGTTCTGTGGTTATTG